>JANNKS010000291.1:0-7306 GCA_031396425.1 Rhizobacter sp.
CCGGAACCTTCGCCCCGGGGCGCCATGCACAGCGGAAGACGCGCCTTACCGCACCGCGCGGAACTCGATGCTCATGGCCTTCAGCAGGTTGCCCACCGGCAACTCGTCACCACAGGCCTGGATGATCTTGCCGTCCAACAGGTCGGCGGCGGTGCCGCCGGTGAAGGTGGCGGCGCTGGCGTCGACCGTGAAGCCGTAGAGCTTGAAGTTGTTCACCGACACGTAGTCGTAGACCATCGCTTCGAGCTTGAAGGCCTTGCAGGCTTCGTTGCGTTCGCGGGTGAACACAATCGTCTCGGCGGCCAGTGCGCCGTTGCGCATGCGGGCCGTGACGAGCACCCACTTGCCGGCGACCAGGTCGGCCACGGTGCCGCCGATGTAGCGCGTCGCGGGTGATGTCGTCACGTCGCTGCCGTTGAGCTGGAAGCTGCCGGTTTGCGGATTCGGGTTGCTGACGCTGCCGGCAATCTGCGTTGTGGCCACCACCCAATTGGGCACCACGATCACGAGTTCGGCCACGAACACGTTCTGCGCATCCCGCTGGCCCTTCATCCACAGCGTGGCGCCGTCGATGATGCTCTGGGCGTTGCCGTTCACGTAACGCACGCCGTCGGCCACCCTGGCGGCCTGGCCGCGCACCTTGAAGCTTTGCGGCGACACGGCTTCGCTGACCAGGCCGGTCAACAGCGTGCCGTTCAGGTTGGCGTCCTTGAATTCGACGCTCGTCGCATGGATCACTGAGCCCGCCGATGCGCCCTTGATCTCGACCAGGCGGTCGGCCGCCAGGTCGGCAGCCGTGCCACCGACGAAGGTGGCATTGCTCGCATCCACCGCAACGCCGCGCAGCTTGAAGCTGTGCACACCCACCATGTCGCTCACCAGGCCGATCAGGCGGACTTCGCCGTCTTGATCAGGGCGGAAGAAGCGCAGCTTCTTGGCGATCACCTTGCCGCTGCTCAGTTCACCGCGCACGATCACGCGCTTGCCTTCCGACAAATCACCGATCACGCCGAATTCAAAGGTGGCGTTGCTCGCATCGACCGGTGTACCGCTGACCTTGAAGTCGGCCGCACTGACGAACTGCTGGATGCGGCCTTCGATGGCAGCCGGAGTGGCGTCGAGCAGGCGCGGCGCCTTGACGGCCTTCACCACCGTGGCGGTCAGCACGCTGCCCACCGGCGCCGCGCTGGAACGCACCCGCACCAGCGCCCCTTCGGTGATGGTGTTGTTGTCGAAGCCGATCAGGCGCGCTGCGGCGTAATTGACGGTCAGGTCGCCGAGCGTGAACGTGGTGGCGGTGACGTTGGTGGCCCTGCCGAACAGCACCGCCCGGCCCACCTCTTCGGGCGGCTTCACTTCCACGCGCGTGGCCTGCACCACACGATTCGCGAAGTCGACGGTGCCGTGCGTTTCGACCCAGTCGCCCACTCTGAGCGCATTCAGGTCGCTTGCGCCTTCGAAAGCGGTCTGCGCATCGGTCTGGACCGTGATGCCGCGGATCGTGAACTGGCTGTTGGTCAGGTCGATGCTGGCGACCGCACCGCGCACGCCGGTGTCGACCACCACGCTGGCGGCCGAGCCGGTGTCGCCATTGGCCGACACGGCGCCGCTGAGCGCGACGCGCATGCCGAGCTTGAGGGCGCCGACGGCGACGGTTTGATCGTCGATCGTGACGCTGGCCTGGGAGTCGTCGAAACGCACCCCGTTGATGATCACGCTGCCGAAGCCGGTGACGGTACCTTCGTATTGAGCCGCAGGTGCGGCGCTGCTGTTGCCGTCCGAGCCACCGCCACCGCACGCCACCAACAGCGCGGTGCTCGCGACGCACAGGCCGGCCATCAAGCGTTTGAGACTGGTTTTCATGACTATTCCTTTGAGAGTGCTTTGAACCAGGGAACCGGGAATCACTGCGCTGGAGCCGATCACTGAAGTTCTTCAGCGCATGTTTGGGATTATTTTCCCAATTCATGTTCGAACGCAAGTAGAATTTGGGACATGAAGCCCAAATTTGGTAAACAATTGCGTGTATGCCCGCTTCCGAGCTGTCTGGCTTGAACTTCAATGAACCTGCGTGACGCCCTCACCACGGCGGTGCTGCACCTGTTGCGGCCGCTGGTGCGGGTGTTGCTGCGCCACGGCATGGCGTACGACGAATTCGCCGAACTGGCGCGCCGCAGCTACGTCGCGGTGGCGGAACACGACTTCGGATTGCACGGGCGCAAGCAGACGACGTCGCGCATCTCCGTGATCACAGGCCTGAACCGCAAGGAAGTGGCGCGACTGCAGGCTCTGAATGCACAGGGCCAGCCGGGCGCCGAGGCGCTGGCGGCAACGATGAACCGGGCCGCCAAGGTGGTGGTGGGCTGGCAGCGCGACCACCCTGGCACCGAGGGTGCCCCCGCCGAACTCGACGCCGCGCAATTCTCGGCGCTGGTGCGCAGGCACAGCGGCGACATGCCGGTGCGCGCCGTGCTCGATGAATTGCGCCACGCCGGCGCGGTGACGCCCACCGATGACGGCCGCTACCGGTTGCACGGTGCCGGCTACGTGCCGCAAGACACCGATTCGCGCAAGATCACGTTGCTCGGCCAGCACACCGCCGACCTGCTCGGCACGCTCGATCACAACCTGAACCGGCCCGCCGAGCAGGCGTTGCTGCAGCAACGCGTGTTTGCCGACAACATTCCCGCCGACCGCGTGGAGGCGGTGCGCAGCGCGATGCGCGACGCCGGCCTGAAGGCGCTGGCCGAGACACGCCAGTTGTTGATGGACAACGATGCCGGTGACGGCCCCCCGGCGCCCGGTGCGCAACGCGTGACGCTGGGCGTCTATGTCAGCCAGGCGACGGCCGAAGGCGCCGCGCCGCCGCAAGCCAATACCTCCGCCTCGCCCCGTTCTTCAAAACACCCCCGCAGCCCCAAACCTGCCCTCGGAGAAACCGAATGAACCCGACCCCCAGCGCCCGCATTGCGCGGCGCGCCAAGTTGCTGCTGTGCGCACTCGCCGCCACCGCCCTCACCGCCTGCGGCGTCGGCCAGGACGGCACCGGCGCGACCCCCGACACCCAGGCCACCGGCGTGGTCACCGGCTTTGGCAGTGTGATCGTCGATGGGGTGCATTACGACGTCTCGGCGGCCGCCATCAGCACCGACGGCAGCACCGGGCGCAGCCAGTCCGACCTGCGCGTGGGCATGGTGGTCACGGTGACCGGCACGCTGGCTGCCGATGGCAGCAGCGGCACCGCGAGCCAGGTGGCCTATGAAAGCCTGCTGCGCGGCGCCGTCGACGAAGCCCCCGGCCTGAGTGCGCTGCGCGTGCTGGGCCAACGCATCGCGGTCGATTCGACCACCGTGTTCGAAGGCGTCGACAGCCTCGGTGCCTTGCGCGCCGCCGATGCGCTGGAAGTGTCGGGTTTCATCGACCCCGCCGGGGGTTTCCGCGCCACCTGGATCCGCAAGGAAAGCAGCGCGTCCGCGCCGCAGCTCACCGGCTTCATCGGCCATGTCAATGGAAGCGTGGTGAGCCTGGCCGGATTGAACGTGAACCTTGCCAATGCCACCCTGGTGGGCGTGACGCTGAACACCCTGGCCGCCGGGCAACGCGTGCGGGTGCAGTTGCAGGCGCCTCCGAGTGCCGGCGCCGCCGTGGCCACTCGGCTGGTTCTCTTGAGCGGCGGGCTCGAAGGCGCCTTGCGCCGGCAGGCGATTCAAGGGTTGGTGAACCAATGGAACAGCGTGAACCAGACCTTCTTGCTCGACGGCCAGCGGGTTCGCCTCGACGCAGCCACGCAATTCCAGGACGGCAGCCTCACCGACATCGGCAACGGCGCACGCGTGCGCGTGCTCGGAATGCGCGGCAGCGACGGCACCTTGACGGCAGATCGCGTGTTGATCTATCGCCCGGCAATCGACGGCTACGTGCGCGGCCGCGTCACCGCGATCGACCGCACCGCGTTGCGCTTCACCGTTCAAGTGGCCAGCGGCGTGCAGGTGCAGGTGCGAGCCACCACCGTGCTCAGTGACCTGTCGCTCGCGAACAACCTCACCTTCGCCAACCTGACGGTGGGCGACGAAGTGCTCGCGCTGGGGTGGCTCAGCGGCACCCGGCTCGACGCGGGGCTGGTGCAGCGCCTGCCGCTCATCGCCGCCGGGGTCGGCGTGGGCGGGCCGGTGAGCAGCTTCAACGCAGGGGCCGGCACGCTCACGATCCTGGGCGTGACGGTCGGGACCAACACTGCAGGCGCGCAGTTCTTCGATGCGCAGGGTGGGTCACAAACGCAGGCGCAGTTTTTCGCGGCCCTCGCCGCCGACGCATTGGTTCGCGCCGAAGGCGCGATGGTGGGCAACGTGCTGGTGGCGAACACGGTGCGGCGTGTGCCGTAGCACCAAGAACGCAACCACCGTCAACCCCCGCCCCGTCATGCCGGCGCAAGCCGGTATCCACCGTTGCAGCGCAATCGCGATCCCGGGTACCACTGCGCGCCATGGTCAATGGATCCCGGCTTGCGCCGGGATGACCGGGGGGGTGGGGGATCCCGGCTTACGCCGGGATGACGGGGGATCTCGCCGTACGCCGGGATGACGGAGTGCTGGCTTGGCGCTGGCCGCTACGGCTTGGGCACCGTCCCCACCACGCCCTGCAGCAGCCAGTCCATCGCACCGATCTGCGCGTCGTCCAGGCTGCCCTGGGCCAGGCGGCTGCGGCCCTGGTTGTCGACGAGGGGTGCGCTGAACGGCTTGAAGCTGCCGGCTTCGATCGCCTTGCGGCGTGTCTCGATCAGCGCGCGCACCTGCGGCGCAACGGTCGGGCTGACAGCGCTCAATTGCACCAGCCCGTCTCGCATGCCGCCCCACACCGGCAGCGCCTTCCAGGTGCCGTCCAGAACGGCGCGTGCCACACCGGTGTAGTAAGCGCCCCAGTGGTGCGTCACCGCGGCGAGTTGCGCGTCGGGTGCGTGTTGGCGCATGTCGCTCTGGTAGGCGATGAGCTGCACGCTCTTTTCCTGCGCCGCCAACGCCACCGCCGCCGAGCCGCTGTGGTTGGTCAGCACGTCGGCGCCCTGGTTGATGAGCGTCAGCGCGGCTTCGCGTTCGCGCGGCGGGTCGAACCAGGCGTTCAACCACAGCACGCGCAGCTGTGCCTTCGGGTTCGCCTCGCGCAGTCCGATCGCGAACGCGTTGATGCCCTGCACCACCTCGGGCACCGGGAACCCCGCCACATAGCCGGCGATGCCGCTTCGGCTGCTCTTGCCCGCCAGCAGCCCGGCCAGATAGCGCGCCTCGTAATAACGCGCGTTGTAGGTATTCAGGTTCGCGGCGGTCTTGTAGCCGCCGGCATGCTCGAACTTCACGTTCGGAAACTCGGCCGCAACACGCAGTGCCGGCTCGAGGTAGCCGAAGCTGGTGGCGAAGATCAGGCCGTGGCCCTGCAGGGCCAGGTCGCGCAGCAAGCGTTCGGCATCGGGCCCCTCGGGCACCGACTCCACCACGGTGGTCTTGACCCGATCGCCCAGCGCGCGCTGCATCGCCTCGCGGCCCTGGTCGTGCTGGTAGGTCCAGCCAGCTGAGCCGATCGGGCTGACGTAGACGAAGCCCACCTTCAGCGGCGCCGGGGTCTGTGCTTCAAGGGGTTGAACAGCAACGGCTGAACAGATCGCGGCGAGCGCAAACGCACTCACGCGGGCGAGGTTTTTGAACATGGTGTTCCTCTACATGGCTCCGGGGAAAGACAACGCGCCGGCAGGGAGCACTGGCGGCGCGCTGGTCGGATTGTCGCAGGCCGGCGCATCAAGCCTGGCCGGGCTTGGGCGCGGTGGCGCCAGACGGTTTTCGCCTAGCTTGCGGCCCGGTTTGCGCCATCGCAGAGCGAACGGTGCGCGTGTGCTTAGACTTGTACGGCCTATGGTGCCTGCGCGCGCGAGCCTTCGTGCTGGTCGACGCGGTACCGGCGCAACCCCGGTTCACCTCAAGGACACGACATGAAACCCACCCTCTTCGTCGCCGCCGCGCTGGCCCTCCCATTGCTGGCGATGGCCCAGCAAGGCACCTTCACGACGCGTTCACTGACGCCGGAAACCGCGCTCACCGCCGCGCGCGCCGCGCTCGAACAATGCCGGCGCAACGGCCACCAGGCGGCAGTGGCGGTGGTCGACCGTTCAGGCCTTCTTCAGGTGCTGTTGCGCGACCGCTTCGCCGGCGCGCACACGGTGGACGGCGCGATGAACAAGGCCTGGACCGCGGCGAGCTTCCGCATCCCGACCACGGCGCTGGCTGCCGACACGCAACCCGGCCGGCCGATGAGCGGCGTGCGCGCACTGCCAAGGGTGTTCGCGGGCGGGGGCGGCCTGGTCATCGAAGCGGGCGGCTCGGCGCTGGGCGCGATCGCGGTGTCGGGCGCGCCGGGCGGCGATGCCGACGACCAATGCGCAGCGGCGGGCATCAAGGCGATCACCGACCAGATCGAGTTCTGAACTCCCCGCAGACCGACTCCGGCGCCATCAGCAATCGGTCGATCGCCTGGGTTGCGTCGGCAGGGTGCCGCGCATGCAGCAGCAGAATCTGTCGGGCCAGCCCGCGAAAGTGCCGGGCGCCGGCCTGCGCCGCATCCAGCAACGCCCGCCCGCCATCACCGTCTCGCCACGCCGCATAGCCCTTCACCAGCGACGGATACAAACGCTCGCGCAAGCCGTCGTAGTTGGCGAACCAGAAATGCAGCGCGGTCTCGGCCTGGCGACCGATCAGTGCCGGCAAGGTCACCTCCAGGTCGGCAAGCTGGTCGCGCACCGCGCGCACCTGCAGTTCGGTGCGGCGCGTGTCCAGCGTCAGACGCATCGCCGCCCAGCCCGGCTCCAGCCATGCGCCGGCGCGGTGTTCGCCCAGTTCGTGCAGCAGCAAGGTCTCGGATTGCTCGGCCACCATGCGCGGCAGCGCGGCGACGAAATCGTCCGGATCGCGCAGCCCGTAGGCATCGGCGAACGCCTTGAACGGGCCGTCGGCGCGCCGCAGGCTGAAGGTTTCGAACTTCTCCCACAACCAGCGCGCCAGCGCTTCGCGCCGCAGCACGATGGTCTGGCCGCCGAGCAGCGCGGCCGGCGGGGCGGCCAGGCCGCGCGCGTGCTCGCGCCCGCAGACCTGAAGCTGCAGACCGTCATCGCGCTCGTGCTGAAAACGCAACTGCGCGAGGAAGAACGCTGGGCGCTCGACCCCCGACCAACCCGCGCCGTAGGCCAGGCCGAGTGGCGCGAGTTCGGCATTCAGCAAGGGCGGATCGAGCGGATCGAAGCGTGCGCCGCCCCAGGGCAGGGGCA
>JANNKS010000329.1:0-19639 GCA_031396425.1 Rhizobacter sp.
ACGCAACGCCCCGGGCGCAAGGACCAAGGTCTCCACTACAGAGCCCGTCGCCACGCGCTCATTGCAGATCAACAACTTGCGCTGTGGTGGACGCTCAACTCACAGGTTATCCACTGAAAAGTGAGAAAGTCGGGCTAGCGCCACAGCGGCCAGATATCGCCGGCATTGCACGTCTTGCTTCTCAAGACCCGCGTGGAAGCACTCGCTCGCCGCGAAACAGATCGACGAGTTGCTCGCGTTCTCGAATCAGCCAGGCCTGCTCGCCCGACACCATGACTTCGGCGGCGCGGGCACGGGTGTTGTAGTTGCTCGCCATGCTCATGCTGTAGGCCCCCGCGGAAAGCACGGCGAGGTGGTCACCCGCGACCACATTGAGCACCCGGTCGCGGCCCAGCCAGTCGCCCGATTCGCAGATCGGGCCCACCACGTCGTAGGTCGTGCCCGGGCCGGTTCGTGCCTGGCAAGGCCGGATGTCCATCCAGGCCCCGTACATGGCCGGGCGCATCAGATCGTTCATGGCCGCGTCGACAACGCAGAAGTTCTTCTGATCGCCCGGCTTCAGATACAGCACCTCGCTGACCAGCACCCCCGCATTGCCCACCAGCGAGCGGCCGGGCTCGAACAGGATCTTGCGCTGCGAATGGCCACGCGCATCGATGCGCTGCAACAGCGCTGCGACCAGGTCAGTGGCCGCGGGTGGCGTTTCACTCCTGTAGGTGATGCCCAGGCCGCCGCCCAGATCGAGGTGGTGAATCGAAATGCCGTGCGACTCGATGCGTTCAATCAGGTCGAGCAACCGATCCAGCGCGTCAAGGTAGGGGCCGATCTCGGTGATCTGCGAGCCGATGTGGCAATCGATCCCGATCACCTCGATGCCCGGCAACGCCGCCGCGAGTCGATAGATGGCGAGTGCCTGCTCGTGGGCAATGCCGAACTTGTTGGACTTCAGGCCCGTCGAAATGTACGGGTGGGTCTTGGCGTCCACGTCCGGGTTGATGCGCAGGCTGATGCGTGCCGTGAGGCCAGTCTGCGCTGCAACCTCGGACAGCACTTCGAGTTCGGCGTTGCTTTCGACGTTGAAGCACAGCACGCCGAGTTGCAGTGCGCGCTTCATTTCGTGGCGGGTTTTGCCAACACCTGAAAACAGCACTGTCGACGGTGAACCGCCCGCCGCCATCACCCGCTCGAGTTCGCCCAGCGATACGATGTCGAACCCGCAACCGTTGTCCGCGAAGGTCTGCAATACCGCGAGGTTCGAGTTCGCCTTCAACGCATAGCAGATGAGGTGGTCCCGTCCCATCAATGCGGTCTGGTAGCCCGCCAATGCTTGCAGAATCGCGGCGCGTGAATACACGTACAAGGGTGAACCGAACTCGCGCGCGAGGTGGCTCAATGAACACTGCTCGATGCAGAGTTCGCCGGCTCGATAGCCGATGTGGGGCGCCCCCGGCAGGGTCATTGGCTGGCCGTTGTCGGTGCGGGTGCCGATGCCGCGGGCGAGATTGCCGCAGCCTTCGGAAGGCTCAACGGTCCCTTCTGGCCGCAGGCTGCCAAACCGGACAGCGTGATGCAGCAGGCGCTCAGCGATAGACCTTGTCGCAGCCGCACCATCGCTGACACGGCTAAACTGGTTTCGCCTCGTATCATCAAAAAGATTCTAGCGGCTATGTCTGATCTTCCCGCCCGCAGCCCGATGCCCACGTCCGAGTACAACCGTCTGACAGCAGAGATGCTGGGTGGCGTTGAAGCGACGCTGGACGATTGGCTGCAGCGTGACGTGATCGATATCGACAGCGAGCGCACCGGCGGGCTGTTGGAGATGAGCTTCCCCAATGGCAGCAAGATCATCCTCAATACGCAACCGCCGCTTCAGGAGGTCTGGCTGGCGGCTCGCGCAGGAGGTTTTCACTTCAGGCACGAGCGCGGGCGCTGGCTGGACACGAAAGACGGGCGCGAGTTCTTCGACGCGCTGTCTGCCTGTACGAGCGAGCAGGCGGGGCAAACGCTTCGATTCGACCCACCCGGCTGACCGCGCGGGCGCCGCACGGTCAACGGCGAAAGAGGTCCAGGATGCCCTTGCGCTCTTCTTCGTTCGGCGGTGTAGGAGGTGGTTCTTCGAGGCCCAGGCTGCTGACCCCCTCGCCGCGCGCATACTCGTTGAAATACCACTCGCTGTTGATGTTGACCACCCCTGGCGGGACCGCCGGTTCTTCGACGGGAAGGCCCTTCAAGGCGTAGCCCATGTAGTCGATCCAGACCGGCAATGCCAGGCCGCCTCCGGTCTCCCGTGCTCCCAATTTGCGCGGCGTGTCGTAGCCGATCCAGACCACCGCCACCACACTGCGCTGCCAGCCGGCAAACCAGGCGTCCTGTGAGTCGTTCGTGGTTCCGGTCTTGCCATAGAGATCACGCCGCTTGAGCTTGGCTTGGGCATCGGCGGCCGTGCCCGAGCGGGTCACCTCCTGAAGCAGGCTGCTCATCACAAAGGCATTGCGCGCCGCGAGTGTGCGCGTCGAATCGTCCAATACGGCGGGCAGCGATTCACTCAGCACCCTGCCTCGCGCATCCGTGATCCTGCTGATCAGAATCGGGTTGACGCGGTAGCCGCCGTTGGCGAAAACGGAATAGGCCGACGCCATCTGCATCGGCGTCACCGAACCCGCTCCGAGCGCCAGGGTCAGGAACGCGGGGTGCTTCTCGGCTTCGAAGCCGAATCGGGTGAGCCAGCCCTGCGCGAAGGCAGGGCTGATCGCCTGCAGGATGCGGATCGAGATCATGTTCTTGGACTTTGCCAGGCCGCGCCGCAGAGACATCGGCCCGTCAAAGCCGCCGTCGTAGTTCTTCGGCTCCCAGGGCTGGCTGCCGGTCGCATCGGCGTCGAAGAACAACGGGCCATCGTTGATCACGGTGGCGGGCGTGAAACCCTTTTCAAGCGCTGCAGAGTAGATGAACGGCTTGAAGCTTGATCCCGGCTGGCGCCAGGCCTGGGTGACGTGATTGAACTTGCCCTTGGCGAAGTCGAAGCCCCCCACCATGGCCCGAACCGCGCCGCTTCTGGGGTCGAGCGAGACGAAGGCGCCTTCGACCTCAGGCAGTTGGGTGATGGTCCAGTCCCCTTTGGGGGTGGGCATCACCCGAATCACTGCACCACGCCGTACCCGCACCTTTGGATTGGCTTTGTCGGCAAGGCCGGAGGCTGCAGGTTTTAGACCCTCACCTGTGATCGTGACAGTTTCGCCGCTTTGCAGCATGGCAACGATCTTCTTAGGCCCCGCCTCAAGAGCCACTGCGGCTTTGAGTTCGTCATTGTCCGGGTGGTCCTGCAGCGCCTCGGCGACTCGTGCATCAATCGCCTTGGGGTCGGCGGGCAGGTCGGCATAGGCCTCGGGGCCACGGTAGACCTGGCGCCGCTCGTAGTCCATGATGCCTTTGCGCAAGGCCCGATAGGCCACGTTCTGCTCGGCGGAATTCAGCGTCAGATAGACATTCAAACCACGCGTGTAGGCGTCTTCGCCGTATTGGGTGAAGATCATCTGGCGCGCGGTCTCCGCCACATGTTCCGCGTGGGCGGGCAATTCGGAGGGGCTGCGGTACCTCAATTCCTGCGCTTTCGCCACGTCGTGCTGGGCTTCGGTGATGAAGCCGTTGACCCACATGCGGTTGATGATGTGAAGTTGACGTTCCTTTGCGCGCTTAGGGTTCGTGATGGGGTTGTAGGCCGACGGTGCCTTGGGCAGGCCTGCCAGCATGGCCGCTTCGGCCACGCTGAGTTCGAGCAGCGGCTTGCCAAAATAGATTTCGCTTGCCGAGGCAAAGCCGTAAGCGCGTTGCCCCAGGTAAATCTGATTCATGTAGACCTCGAGAATCTGCTCCTTGCCGAGCAGGCTTTCAATCTTGAGGGCCAGCAGAATCTCGTAGATCTTGCGCGTGAACGTCTTCTCGGTCGACAGGTAGAAATTGCGCGCCAGTTGCATCGTGATCGTCGAAGCGCCCTGGCTGCGGGATTCGCCGAAATTCGCCAAGCCGGCGCGCAGCACGCCTTTGTAGTCGACGCCACCATGTTGGAAGAACCGCGCGTCCTCGATCGCCAGCACCGCGTCCTTCACGATTTTGGGGATCTGCTGCACCGGGACAAAGCTGCGCCGCTCTTCGCCGAACTCGGCCAGCAGCGCGCCGTCAGAGCTGAAAATCCGCATCGGCAGCTTGGGCCGATAGTCGGTGAGCCCACTGACCTCGGGCAGGTTCGGGTACGCCACCGACAGCGCGATGCCGACAAGCAGCGCGATCGCAAGAACACCCGAAGCCACCAGTAGCGCGCTGGATGCAATGAACTTGAGCATCCAGCGGGCCCACATTGGCAGCCATGCCAAGTGCCAGAAGTCTTCGTTGGGGTCGGTGGGCCGCTTGGGCCCCCGATCGGGTTCACTCATGTGGGTCCAGGGTCGGTCGAACTCATTATAGGAAGGCCATCCAAGTCGCTGCGGCCGGTGGATTCGCACGTTTGTGCTGACTACGGTGTGCTTCAACGTGGCGCGCGCGAGCTGCTGCCAGTGACACTGCTTCGCGGTGACGCCAATGCGATCGCGGGCTTGGGTTGACGATGTTCAGGTGGCCCGACATGAACGCCTTGTGCATGCCGATCCGGCGTGAGATATGCAACGCCAGAGGTGTTGCAAAACGGAAAACTTCTTTGTTGTTCAAAGGCTTTACTGCTAGCATTGAAGTGACTTATTAACAGTCCGGCATGCTTTGAAGTGTGTCGGTGGAAAGGCACCGTGAGCTTTCTAGACGCTTTTTTGGGGCGCAAATTTGCTCCGATGATTGGGCTGGACATCAGCTCGTCCAGCGTCAAACTGGTCGAGCTGGGTCAATCGGCATCGGGCGAGTACGTTCTCGAGCGGTTTGGCGCTGAGAGTTTCGAAAAGGGCTGGATCGCAGACGGGCAGATCGAGAAGTTCGACGAGGTCGCGGACGCTGTCAAGCGCGTGGTTGCCAAGAGCGGCACCAAGACCCGTCAGGTCGTGCTCGCGATGCCGCAATCGGCCGTCATCACCAAGAAGATCATGCTTCCCGCAGGGCTGAGGGAAGAAGAACTCGAGCTGCAGGTCGAGTCCGAAGCGAACCAGTACATTCCTTTCTCACTTGACGAAGTCAGCCTCGATTTCTGCGTGCTGGGGCCCAGCCCGACGTCGGTGGGTGATGTCGAAGTCTTGATCGCTGCATCGCGCAAAGACCGCGTTCAGGACCGTCAGGGTCTGGCCGAGGCGGCTGGTCTGAAACCTGTGGTGCTCGACATTGAATCGCATGCGTCTCGAATGGCCATGGGCCGGGTCGTTGCGGGTTTGCCCAACGAGGGCAAAGACGCATTGGTGGCACTGTTCGAAATTGGTGCCGACACGACCAGCCTCAAGGTGTTGCGCGACGACGAAATGCTCTATGACCGCGACCAGGCCTTTGGCGGCTCGCAGCTCACGCAGCTGATATCGCGGCAGTACGGCTTCTCCTATGAAGAAGCGGAACAGAAGAAGCTGGCGGCCGACCTGCCTGAAGACTATGAAACGAGTTTGCTCGCACCGTTCGTTGACAGCTTGTCACAAGAGATCGGCCGCGCGCTGCAATACTTCTTCACCAGCACGCCGCATCACAAGGTGCACTACGTGATGCTCGCGGGTGGAACGGCCACGTTGCCGGGCCTGAAAGATCGCGTCACGGAACTGACCGGTTTCGCCTCGATGGTGGTGAACCCGTTCGAGAACATGAAACTCGGTGCGGCGGTTCGCGAAAGCAAGCTGCGCCGTGAGGCGCCGTCCTATCTCACGGCGTGCGGGTTGGCGATGCGGAGGTTCCTGCAGTGATTCTGATCAACCTCCTCCCACACCGGGAAGAAAAGCGCAAGCGCAAGAAAGTTGCCTTCTTCATCGGCTTGGCGGCGTCGGCGGTTGCGGGCCTCGCGGCCGTGGGCGCCTGGTACGTCATCGTTCAACAGCTGACCACCGGCCAGCAAGAGCGCAATCAGTTTCTGACCGCTGAGATTCGCAAGCTCGAGGTGCAGATCAAGGACATCGCCACACTGAAGGCGGAAATCGACTCGCTGATTGCGCGGCAAAAAGCGGTTGAAGACCTTCAGGTGGACCGGAACCTCCCGGTGCACCTGCTCAATGAATTGGTCAAGCAAACCCCCGAAGGCATCTACTTCGGCTCCGTCAAACAAGACGGCCGGGTGCTGAGCGTCAGCGGTATCGCCCAGACTCAGGAGCGCATTTCCGAGTTCCTGCGCAACACCGCCAACAATTCGGAGTGGCTGGTTCGCCCCGAACTGGTTGAAAGCAAGGCGGCAAACGTGGTTGCGGCGAACAAGGAACAAAAGCGCCTGTTCGACTTCACCATGCGTGTGAACGTCAAGCGTCCGCAGGACAAAGCTGCGGCCGAGGCACCCGCGCCGGCCAGTCCCGCCAGCGCCCCCGTCCCGAAAAAGGCTTGAAGCGCAATGGCGACCAAAGCAAAAGCAATCAATGTCGACCTGAACTCCGTTCTCGGCGGCGCAGTTTCGCAATTCAAGGGGCTGAACACCAGTGAGCCGGGCCAGTGGCCGGCGCTGCCCAAGGTCATGGCGTGGCTGCTCGTCGTGGTGGCGATGCTGGTGGCGGGATGGGTGTTGCTGTTGTCCGGCGCGCACGATGAATTGACCGCGGAGCGCAACAAGGAACCCGCACTGAAACAGGACTACCGGGCCAAGCTGGGCCAGGCGGTGAACCTGGGCGAACTGCGCAAGCAAAAATTGCAGGTTGAAGAGTATGTGACTCAACTCGAGAAGCAGCTTCCGGGCAAGGCCGAAATGGATGCGCTGCTGTCAGACATCAACCAGGCCGGGCTCGGGCGTGGCCTGCAGTTCGGGCTGTTTCGTCCCGGCCAGGTGGGGGGGACGGATTACTGCGCTGAGCTGGCGAGTGCCCGTCGTGGGGCGGGCCGGTACCACGATCTTGGCTCTTTTACCGCCGACATCGCGAACCTGTCGCGCATTGTCACCCTGCACAATTTGAGCATTTCCGGAACTCGCGACGTCCAGACCTCGGGCCAGCTGTCGATGGATGCGACGGCGCGCACCTATCGTTATCTGGATGCGAGTGAACTTGATGAAATCAAGCGGGCCGCAGCCGCCAGGAACAAACCGGGGGCGAAAAAATGAAGTTGAGCTTGAGGCGAACCTGGCTGCCAGCTGTCACGGCGATTGCCGTCGCGGCATTGGCCGGTTGCAGCGGTGAACAGGAAGAGCTGGCGCAATGGATGGACCAGCAGCGCCGTGAAGTCAAACCGAATGTCAGCAAGATCGAGGCGCCGAAAAAATTCAACCCTCAGGCCTACCTTGCGCTTTCCAGCGTGGAGCCTTTCAGCTCCCAAAAGCTCAGCGTCGCCTTGAAGCAGCAGGAGCGCCAGCCGAATTCGCTGCTCGCCTCCGAGATCAATCGCCGCCGCGAGCCGCTGGAGTCCTACCCACTGGACAGCATGACGATGGTTGGCAGCGTGGTGCGAACCGGGCGGCCTTACGCGTTGTTGAGAGTCGACAACCTGCTGTACCAGGTCAAGCAGGGTGACTACCTGGGACAGAACTACGGAAAGATCACCAAGATTTCCGAAACCGACGTCTCGCTGCGCGAGATCGTTCAGGATGCGGCGGGTGAATGGATCGAACGTGTAAGTGCCCTCCAGCTTCAGGAGAAGGCGCGATGAACAACCAAGGGAAACATCCGATGATGAGCAAGTGGCGCACTCGTGCCCTGGCGCTGGCGCTGCTTGTCGGCACGCCCGCCCTGGTGGCCGCCCAGAATGCGATTCAATCCATCAACAGCACTCAGCAAGCGGGTGCGGAGGTGGTTCGAATTGAACTGTCCGAGCCGTTGACGGCGGTTCCAACCGGCTTCACGATCCAGGCCCCTCCGCGCATCGCGATTGACCTGCCCGGTGTGGGCAATGCGCTGGGCCGCTCCAGCGTCGAAATCAACCAAGGCAATCTGCGATCGGTGAGCGTCGCGCAGGCTGGCGAAAGAACACGCCTGGTGCTCAATCTCAAGCAGGCGTCCAACTACAAGGCGCAGCTCGAAGGCAAGGTGCTCCTGCTGGTGCTCGACTCGACCGCCGCCGCGCCTGCAACGGCCGCCGCACCCGGCGCCCCGACACGCTTTGCCGAACCCCTGAACGCCAGCGCGCAGGCGTTGAAGGACATTGACTTCCGCCGTGGCGCCGATGGTGCCGGTCGCGTGGTGGTCGACCTGCCGAGCAATCAGGTCGGTGTGGATATCCGCCAGCAAGGCCAGACGCTGGTGGTGGAGTTCCTGCGTTCCACCTTGCCTGAAAACCTGCGGCGCCGACTCGATGTCACCGATTTCGGGACACCCGTGCAATTCGTGTCGAGCGCACAAAACGGTGACCGTGTGCGCATGGTGATCGAGCCCCGCGGGGCCTGGGAGCACAGCGCCTACCAGAGCGACAACCAGTTCGTGCTGGAGGTGCGCAACCGCAAGGTCGACCCCAACAAACTCACTCAGGGCCCGGGTTACGCGGGTGAGAAGCTTTCGCTGAATTTCCAGAACATCGAAGTCCGGGCGCTGCTGCAGGTCATTGCCGACTTCACCAACTTCAACGTCGTCACCAGTGACACCGTCACCGGCAACGTCACGTTGCGGCTCAAGGATGTGCCGTGGGACCAGGCCCTCGACATCATCCTTCAGGCCAAGGGCCTGGGGCTTCGCAAGTCGGGCAACGTGATCTGGATTGCGCCGAAAGATGAACTCGCGACCAAGGAAAAACTGGAGCTGGAATCGAAGGTTCAGATCGCTTCGCTGGAGCCCGTGCGCACGCAGTCGTTCCAGCTGAACTACACGAAGGCCGAGGAAGTTGCCAAGGCGCTGACGGGTCAGGGAGCCGCCGGGGGCGGAGCTGCCGCTCGCCTCTTGTCATCCAGAGGCAGCGCCCTGTCGGAGACGCGCACGAACCAGTTGTTTGTGACCGATATCCCGTCCAAACTTGAAGAAATTCAGGCCCTGATCAGCAAGATCGACATCCCGGTCCGCCAGGTGCTGATCGAGGCGCGCATTGTCGAAGCATCGGACACCTTTGGTCGTTCGCTCGGCGTCAAGCTGGGAGGCTTCAGCACGGCCGGTGGCAACGCCAGAGTTGGCGCCAATATGGCGAATACCTCGGCGGGTGCGGCGCCGGTCCTTGGCGGTGCGACAACGAGCTTCAATGACACACAGTTCGTGAATCTGCCGGCGACTGGTCAAAACAGTTTCCCGGCGAGTACGTTCGCGGTGTCGCTGTTCAATTCCGCAGCCACGCGATTCCTCAGCCTGGAAATCTCGGCGCTCGAAGCCGACGGCAAGGGAAAGATCGTATCCAGCCCGCGCGTGATCACCGCAGACCAGGTCAAGGCTTTGATTGAGCAAGGCGAAGAACTTCCCTATCAGACCGCAACGTCGAGTGGTGCAACAGCGTTGCAGTTCCGCAAGGCCAACCTCAAACTCGAGGTGACGCCTCAGATCACTCCGGAAGGCAACGTGCTCATGGAAGTCGACGTCACCAAAGACAGTGTCGGACGAGTGACTGCCGCGGGTTTTGCGATCGATACCAAGCACGTGAAGACGCAGGTGCTTGTCGACAATGGCGGTACGGTGGTGATCGGGGGCATCTTCGAACAGTCGGAACGTGATGACGTGACGAAGGTGCCGTTCCTGGGCGACATTCCAGTGCTCGGCAACCTGTTTAAGACGCGCACACGTTCGACGAACAAGACCGAGTTGCTGATCTTCCTGACGCCCAAAGTAGTGACAGACAAGTCGGTCTCCCGCTGATCCGACCTCGCCGCTGGCCGGCCGACCACTTGGGCATGGCGCCGCGGCGTGCCAATCGCACGTTCGCGTCGGTCAGTGCGGCTAGACTAAGGCATGCTGATCTCACTGGTCGGAATGCCCGGGGGCGGCAAATCCACCGTTGGCCGGCATCTCGCACGCAACCTCAAGCGCCGTTTCTTTGACGCCGATGTCGAAACCGAACATCACATCGGCTGTCCGATCCGGGTGTTCTTCGAGCGCGAGGGTGAGGCGCGCTTCCGGGACGTTGAACAGGCAGTCATCGCCGACCTTCTGAGCCGCAGCGATGCCGTGCTGGCCACTGGGGGCGGCGCAGTGGTTCGCGAAGCGAACCGCCGTGCGTTGCGCGCAGGTTCCACGGTGGTCTATCTGCGCTCGACGCCGGAGGAATTGTTCCGCCGCCTGCGACATGACACCCATCGGCCTTTGCTTCAGGTTGCAGACCCGATGCGCAAACTGCGCGACCTGTACGCCGAACGCGACCCGCTCTACCGTTCGACCGCACACTTCGTCATTGAAACCGGGCGACCGTCGGTGCACACCCTGGTCAACATGGTGCTGATGCAGCTGGAAATGGCCGGCATCGTCCACGAAGGCGAGCGTTCCACCCCGGTGGCCCGCCCAGCCTTGCCGGCTGAACCCGAAGGCGCCTGATCGCGCCAAACCGGTTTTCGAGCTGGTGCGAAATGCCGGTGTGAGTTGCAGACCACTAAACTTCGGTGCATGACAGCATCGACTCCATCGAGTGCCCGCGTCGAGATTGACCTCGAGGCACGAAGCTATCCGATCATGATCGGAAGCGGCTTGTTGGACGCCCCGTCATCATGGCAGGGTCTGCCGAAAGCCGCGACAGTTGCCATCGTCTCCGACTCTCATGTGGCACCGCTGTATGCCGCGCGGCTGAAGGCGTCCCTTGCCTCCCGGTTCCCGAACACCCTGCTCGTCGAACTGCGCGCCGGCGAGGAGCACAAAGGCTGGGACGCGTTGAACACCATCTTTGGTGCCTTGTTGGCGGCCGGCTGCGATCGGCACACCTTGTTATTTGCACTTGGCGGTGGCGTGGTCGGCGACGTCGCCGGCTTCGCGGCGGCGTGCTACATGCGGGGCATTGCGTACGTCCAAGTCCCCACGACGCTGCTGGCGCAGGTGGACTCATCGGTGGGTGGAAAAACGGCGATCAATCACGCGCTGGGCAAGAACATGATCGGCGCGTTCCATCAACCCCTGCGCGTTGTCGCCGACATCGGCACCCTGCAGACTTTGCCGAAGCGAGAAATCGCCGCTGGCTTGGCTGAGGTCATCAAGTACGCGCCGATTGCCGATGCCGGGTTTCTGGATTGGATCGAAAACAACCTGTCCGCCCTGCTCGCCCTGGACGCCGCATCGCTGCAGACCGCGGTCCGGCGCTCTTGCGAGATCAAGGCCTCGGTGGTCGGTCGCGATGAGCGCGAATCCGGCCTGCGCGCCATTCTCAACTTCGGGCACACCTTCGGCCACGCCATCGAAACCGGCCTGGGCCACGGGGAGTGGCTGCATGGCGAAGCCGTGGGCTGCGGCATGGTGATGGGCGCCGACTTGTCGGTTCGCCTGGGGCTGATCGACTCTGCATATGCGCTGCGCCTCAAGCGCGTGATTCAAGCGGCTGGCCTGCCGGTGCGCGGGCCGAGATTGGGCGCCAAGCGCTACCTTGAATTGATGCGCACCGACAAGAAGGCCGAAGGTGGTGAAATGCGTTTCGTCGTCATCGAATCTCCTGGGCGCGCCGGCGTGCGTGCCGTGCCAGACGAAATGGTCACCGCTGTGCTTGAGGCCCACACCGGTTGAGCAGCGCATCCTTTGTGGGTCGATCACGCGGCTGTGCGAGCGACCCTGCGCAGTCACGCGGGCGCCGGCACGTGGAAGCGCCTGCACCGCAGCGTGACGCGTTTCAGCGCGACCGCGACCGCATCGTGCACTGCACCGCTTTTCGTCGCCTGGTCTACAAGACCCAAGTGTTCCTGAACCATGAAGGCGACCTGTTCCGCACACGCCTGACGCATTCGCTCGAAGTGGCCCAGCTTGGCCGCTCGATGGCGCGCACACTGGGCCTCAACGAGGACCTGGTCGAAGCGATCTCACTGGCCCACGATCTGGGTCACACACCCTTCGGCCACGCCGGGCAGGACGCGCTCCACGAGTGCTTGAACGATGTTGACCCTGGCCTTGGCGGCTTTGAGCACAACTTGCAAAGCCTGCGGGTGGTTGATCAGCTGGAAGAACGCTACCCGCTGTTCGATGGCCTCAACCTGTCGTTCGAAACCCGCGAGGGCGTGCTCAAGCACTGCTCGCTCAGCAACGCGCGGCGCCTTCTCGAACACGAGCCCGGCGGTGTTGCCCAGCGTTTCATCGACCGAACCCAACCGAGCCTGGAAGCCCAGCTCTGCAACCTGGCCGATCAGATGGCCTACAACGCCCACGACGTTGACGACGGTATCCGCTCCGGCCTTCTGAGCCCGGATCAACTCGATGAATTGCCTTGGTGGCTCGAACTGAAGACCCGAACCTTGAATGAGTATCCCGGCCTGTCGGGCCGCCGCCTGCTGTTCGAGCTTTTGCGCCGGCTGCTCACAGACCAGGTTAACGATGTCATCGAGACCACCGCGATGTCGATCGCCGAGCGCGCACCTGAGTCTGCCGAGGCCGCGCGCCGCCTGCCGGAACTGGTTCGGATGTCGGCCGTCGTTGCACACCAGTGCACGCAGCTCAAGTCGTTCTTGCGCGTTCATCTCTACCGCCATCGACAGATCATCGAAACCACCGATCTGGCCAAGCAGGTGGTACGGGAGCTTTTCGCCGCCTACTGCGACAACCCGGCCGAAATCGGCCAAGGCGAGCCAGCGCATGGAAGTGCCTTTCGGCGGGTGGCGGACTACGTGGCCGGCATGACGGACCGATTCGCATTGCGCGAGCACGAGCGCCTCACCGGCAAGCGCCTGTTCGCCTGAACGGCGGGTCGAAGCGCGCTGCGAGAGGGCGCAGAATGATGCAGACTTGCCCATGGCCCGCCTGCCCAGACTCAGCATCGCTCACCAGCTGCACCTGTTGATACAGCGGGCCAAGGCTGATCAACCCGTGTTGCGTGATGCCGCCGACTGTGACGCGTACCTGGCTTGCCTGCGCGATGCATCGGTCACGCACGGAGTGGCGGTTCACGCCTTTGCGTTGACGCCGACCGAGGTCCGCCTCCTGGTGACCCCGGCCACCGACACGGCCCTGGGCGCTTTGCTGCAGGCCATCGGGCGACGCTTCGTCAACCCCTACAACCGGCGCCATGGTCGCAGCGGGCCCCTGTGGGACGGGCGCTTCCGGGCCACCGTGGTCGAGCCCGAAACCTGTTTCGTCGAGTGCCTTCGATTCGTCGAGACGGCGCCGGTCCGAATGGGCCTGGTTGAATCCGCCGAAAGCTGGCCTTGGTCGAGTGCCGCGCACCACGCGGGTGCCCGGCGAATCCCCGGCTTGAGCGAACACCCGCAGTTCTGGCGCATCGGCAACACGCCCTTCGAGCGTGAGGCGGTGTACCGGCAACTCCTTTCGCTGCCGCTCGATGCGAAGCCGGCCAGGCGTCTGGAAAATGCCGCTTTGCGGGGCTGGGCCCTGGGGTCGGCGGCTTTCATCGACAACGTCGGCGCGCTGGCAAAGCGTCGGCTGGTTCCGCTGCCACGCGGGCGACGGCCAAAACCGCGCAATACTGACGTGTCATTGAATCTGTCCCCAAAAGATGGCGGCCCAGTTACAACGCCTGGTTTAAAGGGGGCAGACCACGTCTGATTCTTCTTGAGCGAATTGCTGCGGCGCAGTATTCTTCGCCACAGGAACCCTGACGCCAGGAGAACGGTATGCCCCAAACATCCACACCAGTTGCATCTGCTGCGGAGCTGCTCGAAGCCCAGACCCGCGGCCTGTACGACCCGGCCAACGAACACGACGCATGCGGCGTCGGCTTCGTAGCCCACATCAAGGGGCAGAAGAGCCACAACATCGTTGCCCAGGGCTTGAAGATTCTCGAGAACCTCGACCATCGCGGCGCAGTGGGCGCCGACAAACTGATGGGCGATGGGGCCGGCATCCTGATCCAGATTCCGGACGAGTACTTCCGCGCCGAAATGGCCGCGCAGGGCGTCCACCTGCCCGCGCCGGGCGAGTACGGGGTGGGCATGATCTTCCTGCCCAAGGAGCACGCGTCACGCCTGGCCTGCGTTCAGGAGCTCGAACGTGCTGTCAAAGCCGAGGGCCAGGTGCTGCTGGGTTGGCGCGATGTGCCGGTCGATGCCGAATTGCCAATGTCGCCCACGGTGCGGGCCAAGGAACCCGTGATGCGCCAGATCTTCATCGGGCGCGGGCCCGACGTCATCGTTCCCGATGCACTCGAGCGCAAGCTCTACGTCATTCGCAAGACGGCCTCGAGCGCCATTCAGGCGTTGAAGCTCACCCACAGCCGCGAGTACTACGTGCCCAGCATGAGCTGCCGCACCATCATCTACAAGGGGCTGCTGCTCGCAGACCAGGTGGGCAAATACTTCATGGACTTGGCCGACCCGCGCGTCGTGTCGGCGCTTGCGCTGGTCCACCAGCGCTTCTCCACCAACACCTTCCCCGAGTGGCCGCTCGCGCACCCGTACCGCATGGTCGCGCACAACGGCGAAATCAACACCGTCAAAGGCAATTTCAACTGGATGCGCGCGCGCGAGGGCGTGATGAAGTCGCCCGTGCTCGGCGACGACCTGAAGAAGCTCTACCCGATCAGCTTCGAAGGCCAGAGCGACACCGCCACCTTCGACAACGCGCTGGAACTGCTGACGATGAGCGGCTACCCACTTGCCCACGCGATGATGAGGATGATTCCCGAAGCGTGGGAGCAGCACACCACGATGGACGAGCGCCGGCGCGCCTTCTATGAATACCACGCCGCGATGCTCGAGCCGTGGGACGGGCCGGCGGCGATGGTGTTTACCGACGGCCGCCAGATCGGCGCCACGCTCGACCGCAACGGCCTGCGCCCGGCGCGATACATCGTGACCGATGAAGACCTGGTCGTGATGGCGTCCGAATCCGGCGTTCTGCCGATTGCCGAAAGCCGCATCGTCAAGAAGTGGCGCCTGCAACCTGGGAAGATGTTCCTGATCGACCTCGACCAGGGCCGCATCGTCGACGACGAAGAACTCAAGCACCAGTTCGCTTTCGCCAAGCCGTACCGGCAGTGGACCGACAGCGTGCGCATCAAGCTGGAAGACGTTTCACCCGAGGGCCAGGCGCCAGGCTGCAACGAAACCCTGCTCGACCGCCAACAGGCCATCGGATACACGCAGGAAGACATCAAGTTCCTGCTCAGCCCGATGGCGATTGTCGGCGAAGAAGGCATCGGCTCGATGGGCAACGACTCGCCGCTCGCGGTGTTGTCGGACAAGAACAAGCCGCTGTACAACTACTTCAAGCAGCTGTTCGCGCAGGTCACCAACCCGCCGATCGACCCGATCCGCGAAGCGATCGTCATGTCGCTCGTCTCGTTCATCGGCCCGAAGCCGAACCTGCTCGACATCAACGCCGTCAACCCGCCGATGCGCCTCGAAGTGCCGCAGCCGATTCTCGATTTCGACGACATGGCGCGGCTGCGCGGCATCGAAAGGCACACCGGCGCCAAATTCAAGAGCTACGCCATCGACATCACCTACCCGCTGCTCTGGGGTGACGAAGGCGTCGAAGCCAAGCTCGCGTCACTGTGCGCCGAATCGGTGGATGCGATCCGCAGCGGCCACAACATCCTGATCATCAGCGACCGCCTGATGGACCGCGACCACGTTGCGATTCCCGCCGCGCTGGCGCTCTCGGCGGTGCACCAGCACCTCGTCCGCGAAGGCCTGCGCACGACGGCCGGGCTGGTGGTCGAAACCGCTTCGGCGCGCGAGGTGCACCACTTCGCCGTGCTGGCCGGCTACGGTGCGGAAGCCGTGCACCCCTACCTGGCCATGGAGACGCTCGCAGCGCTTCACCACGAACTGCCCAAGGACCTGTCTGCCGAGAAGGCGATTGCCAACTACGTCAAGGCGATCGGCAAAGGCCTGTCGAAGATCATGTCGAAGATGGGCGTGTCGACCTACATGTCGTACTGCGGCGCCCAGCTGTTCGAAGCGATCGGCCTCGAGCCCGGCTTCGTGCAGAAGTTCTTCCGCGGCACCGCCAGTCAGGTCGGTGGCATTGGTGTTTTCGAAGTTGCCGAAGAAGCGATCCGCATGCACCGCGCGGCCTTTGGCGACGACCCCGTCCTTGCCAACATGCTCGACGCCGGCGGCGAATATGCGTGGCGCGTGCGCGGCGAAGAACACATGTGGACGCCCGACGCGATCGCCAAGCTGCAGCACAGCGCGCGCGCGAATCGCTTTGACACCTACAAGGAATACGCGCAGATCATCAACGACCAGTCGCACCGCCACATGACGCTGCGCGGCCTGTTCGAATTCAAGCTCGATCCGGCAAAGGCGATACCCATCGACGACGTGGAACCGGCCGCCGACATCGTCAAACGCTTCGCTACCGGCGCAATGTCGCTCGGCTCCATCTCCACCGAAGCCCACACCACGCTGGCAGTGGCAATGAACCGCATCGGCGGAAAAAGCAACACCGGCGAAGGCGGCGAAGACCCGGCGCGCTACCGCAATGAACTGAAGGGCATTCCGATCACCGCGGGCATGAAGCTCAGCGATGTGCTTGGCGCCAAGGTGGTCGCGTCCGATTACTCCCTCAACGCGGGCGACTCACTGCGCAGCAAGATCAAACAGGTGGCCTCGGGGCGCTTTGGCGTCACCACCGAATACCTCGTCAGCGCCGACCAGATCCAGATCAAGATGGCGCAGGGCGCCAAGCCCGGCGAGGGCGGCCAACTGCCGGGCGGCAAGGTGAGCGACTACATCGGCATGCTGCGCTACTCGGTGCCGGGTGTGGGCCTGATCTCACCGCCGCCGCACCACGACATCTATTCGATCGAAGACCTGGCCCAGTTGATCCACGACCTGAAGAACGCCAACTCGCGCGCCAGCATCAGCGTCAAACTCGTCAGGGAGGTGGGCGTGGGCACTGTGGCAGCGGGCGTAGCCAAGGCGAAGGCTGACCATGTCGTCATCGCCGGCCATGATGGTGGCACCGGTGCGTCGCCGTGGAGCTCGATCAAGCACGCCGGCACGCCTTGGGAGCTGGGGCTGGCCGAAACGCAGCAGACGCTGGTGCTGAACCGCCTGCGCGGGCGCATCCGCGTGCAGGCCGACGGGCAGATGAAGACCGGCCGCGACGTGGTGATCGGCGCCTTGCTCGGCGCCGATGAATTCGGCTTCGCGACCGCACCGCTCGTGGCCGAGGGCTGCATCATGATGCGCAAATGCCACCTCAACACCTGCCCGGTGGGGGTGGCGACGCAAGACCCGGTGCTGCGCGCCAAGTTTCAGGGCCGGCCCGAACACGTGGTGAACTTCTTCTTCTTCGTCGCCGAAGAAGCGCGAAGCATCATGGCGCAGTTGGGCATTCGCAAGTTCGAAGACCTGATCGGCCGTGCCGACCTGCTCGACACCAAGAAAGGCATTGCGCACTGGAAAGCCAAGGGCCTGGACTTCAGCCGCGTGTTCCACCTCCCGGCAGTGCCCGCCGACGTGCCGCGCCGTCAGACGAGCGAACAAGACCACGGCCTGGCACGCGCCCTCGACGTCAAGCTCATCGAGAAGAGCAGGGCCGCGCTCGAACGCGGCGAGAAGGTGCAGTTCATCGAAGCCACCCGCAACGTGAACCGCACCGTGGGCGCCATGCTGTCGGGCGAACTGGTGCGCGCGCATCCGCAAGGATTGCCCGACGACACCATCTTCATCCAGATGGAGGGCACCGGCGGGCAGAGTTTCGGCGCCTTCCTTGCGCAGGGCATCACGCTGTACCTGATCGGCGACGCGAACGACTACACCGGCAAGGGCCTGAGCGGCGGGCGCATCGCGATCCGCCCGAGC
Source organism: Rhizobacter sp. (assembly GCA_031396425.1). Classification (GTDB taxonomy): domain Bacteria; phylum Pseudomonadota; class Gammaproteobacteria; order Burkholderiales; family Burkholderiaceae_C; genus JAEMQF01. The sequence continues at coordinate 17,882 of JANNKS010000329.1, forward strand.
ATCGACTTCCGAGGGGACTCCACCGCCAACATCATCGTCGGCAACACGGTGCTTTATGGCGCCACCAGTGGCGAAGCCTTCTTCCGCGGCGTGGCGGGCGAACGATTCGCAGTGCGCCTGTCGGGGGCCACCGCCGTCGTCGAAGGCACCGGCGACCATGGTTGCGAATACATGACGGGTGGCACCGTGGTCGTGCTCGGCAAGACCGGGCGCAACTTCGCCGCCGGCATGAGCGGCGGCATTGCGTATGTGTTTGACGAAGATGGCCAGTTCGCAAGCCGTTGCAACACCGCGATGGTCTCGCTCAACCCGGTGACCCCGAGCGCCGAACAGGAAGCGAGCCTGGACCGGGCCATCTGGCACAAAGGCAGCACCGATGAAGCGACCTTGCGGCGCCTCGTCGAGGCCCACTACAAGTGGACGGGCAGCCTGCGCGCGCGCCACATCCTCGACCACTGGGCCGAGTCGCGTGCCAAATTCGTCAAAGTGTTCCCGAGCGAATACAAGCGCGCGCTGGCCGAGCTTGCCGCCAAGGCGCCGACCCCTGTCAAGGACGAGAGCGCTGCGCAAAGAGGCACCGAAGCTGGCGCACAACGGCGCAGCTCCGACAAGGCAGAAAAATTCGTCCCGGCCAAATAGCCGCGCGCATTCAGAAAATCAATCGAGAACGACATGGGAAAAGTCACCGGGTTCATGGAATACGAGCGGCTCGAAGAAGGCTACGAGCCGGTCGCGAAGCGGGTCAGGAACTACGACGAATTCGTCATCACGCTGAAGGAGGACGAAGCCAAGATCCAGAGCGCGCGCTGCATGGATTGCGGCACGCCGTTCTGCAACAGCGGCTGCCCGGTCAACAACATCATTCCCGACTTCAATGACCTGGTGTTCCGCGGTGACTGGCGCAACGCGTTCGATGTGCTCGACTCCACCAACAATTTTCCCGAGTTCACCGGCCGCATCTGCCCCGCGCCTTGCGAAGCCGCCTGTACGCTGAACGTCAACGACGACGCGGTGGGCATCAAGAGCATCGAACACGCCATCATCGACCGCGCCTGGGCCGAGGGCTGGGTGCAGCCGCGCCCGGCGAAGCAGACCACCGGAAAACTAGTTGCGATCGTCGGCTCGGGTCCGGCAGGACTGGCCGCCGCGCAGCAACTCGCCCGCGCCGGCCATGCGGTGACGGTATTCGAGAAGAACGACGCCGTCGGCGGCCTGCTGCGCTACGGCATCCCCGACTTCAAGCTGGCCAAGGCGCACATCGACAAGCGCGTGGAGCAGATGAAAGCCGAGGGCGTGGTGTTCCGCACCGGTGTGCAGGTGGGCGAGCTGCCCGCCGGCAGCAAGGTGACGAGCATGGCCGACCAGCATGTCACGCCGGCCGAACTGAAACAACAGTTCGACGCGGTGCTGCTCGCCGGCGGCGCGGAACAGTCGCGAGACCTGCCGGTACCCGGCCGCGACCTGGCCGGCGTGCACTTCGCGATGGAATTCCTGCCGCAGCAGAACCATGTCAACGCCGGCGTCAAGGTCAAGAACCAGCTGCGTGCCGATGGCAAGCACGTGATCGTGATCGGCGGCGGCGACACCGGCAGCGACTGCGTGGGCACCAGCAACCGCCATGGCGCGAAGAGCGTGACGCAGTTCGAGCTGCTGCCCATGCCGCCCGAACAGGAAAACAAGCCGCTGGTGTGGCCCTACTGGCCGACCAAACTGCGCACCTCATCGAGCCACGAAGAGGGCTGCGAGCGCGAGTTCGCC
>JANNKS010000375.1:0-12296 GCA_031396425.1 Rhizobacter sp.
GAGCACCCCATGATCGTTCCCGTCGTTCCCATCGTCGCGACGAAATGCGTGACCTTGCCTCCCGTATCGCGCCAGATCTCGGGCGCGGTTCCCCGGTAATGCGCCAGCGGGTTGTCCGGATTGGCGAACTGGTCGAGCACGATGCCCTTGCCGTCGCTCATCATTTTCTCGGCCAGATCGCGCGCCGCCTCCATGCCGCCGGCCTTGGGCGTCAGCACCAGTTCGGCACCGAAGGCCTTCATGGTCTGGGCGCGTTCGATGCTGAGATCTTCCGGCATGATCAGCACCATCTTGTAGCCGCGAATGGCGGCGGCCATCGCCAGCGCGATGCCGGTATTGCCCGAGGTGGCCTCGATCAGCGTATCGCCCGGCTTGATGTCGCCGCGTTCCTCGGCACGCCGGATCATGCTGATGGCTGGCCGGTCTTTCACCGAGCCGGCCGGGTTGTTTCCTTCGAGCTTGCCGAGCAGCACATTGCCACGCTGCTCCAAGGCCCGGCCAGGGACACGTACCAGGCGCACCAACGGCGTATTGCCGATCACATCTTCAACCGTCTTGTAGCGCTGCATGTCCCGACCCACGGTGGCTCAAGCCAACATTGTGGCAGCGCCCGCAAAGCGCCGCCGGGCTGCGTGCCATAATCCGCACCCTTCGCTGGCGCAGCCGCGCCTTCACTCGCCGGAGTGGCGAAATTGGTAGACGCAGCAGACTCAAAATCTGCCGGTGGAAACACCATGCCGGTTCGATTCCGGCCTCCGGCACCACGAATGCCTTGCTCAGCTGCTGCGCGTCGCGATCTGCGTCCTGCGATGCTCGCCGTACGATCGTACGGCTGCGCTTCTCGAACGCACCTCGCACCGCTCGCGACGCTGATCAAGGCATTCGTGACGGCGAGGACTCTGGGGTTCGAATCGGGCGCCCGGTGTCGCCTGTGCGCCGTCGGCCTGCAGCGAACGCGAGCACGTAAACTTCGCGCACCCGACACCCTCGAAACCGCCGCATGCCTGCCCTGCCCCCAGTCACCCAAGCCCTGCTGCTGATCAACGTTGCGGCGTTCTGCATCGAGTTCATCATCGGCCGCTGGTTCTCCCAGGCACTCGCGTTGTGGCCGCTGGGTTCGGGCTTCCTGCCGTGGCAGGTGGTGTCTTACGCGTTCCTGCATGGCAGCTTCGGACACCTGTTTTTCAACATGCTGGGCCTGTGGATGTTCGGCTCGGAACTCGAGCGCCTGTGGGGCCCGAAGCGCTACCTGCAGTTCTACTTCGCCAGCGTGCTGGCGGCGGCGCTGACACAGCTCATCGTGAACGCGGCGCTCGGTTCGCACAACCCGACGGTTGGCGCCTCGGGCGGGCTGTTCGGCCTGCTGCTGGCCTACGGCATGAAGTTTCCGAACCGCACCGTGATGCTGCTCATTCCGCCGATTCCGATGAAGGCCAAATATCTGGTCATGATCTACGGCGTGTTGGAACTGGTGCTGGGGGTGTCGAATCCGTCTGGTGGCGTGGCCCACTTCGCCCACCTGGGCGGCATGCTGGGCGGATTTCTGATGCTGCGCTACTGGTCCGGCCAATCGCCGTTCGGCCGCCGCTGAACCGCCCACAAACGCATAGCACCGCGCGGATCCGCCGCAAAAAAATCAGCGCCGCGGCGCAGAAAGCCGCGCGCAGTGCATCGGGCACGCCCTTTTCATTTCGACGCCGAGCGCGCATGCTTCGGTTGTACCCATACCGCCGGAGGAAAAGATGCTTGGTTGGTCGACTCGAAGCGCTCCCCCTGGCCAGCGCGGCGCCTGGCTCAATCCCCTGATCGGCTTGGTACTGATCCTCGCCCTCACCGGCGCGCCCGGGGTCAGAGCTCAGCCGCAGACCGGTCAGACAGCCGACGACACGTCTGAACTTCAGGCGCGCATCGAGGCGTTGCGCAGCGCAAACGCAGCCGTCGTGGGAGTGCGGGCCACTGCTGTCGACGACGCCCGATCGATTGAAACGCTGGGGCGCCGGCGCCAGGGCTCGGGCGTCGTGATCGACGTCGATGGTCTGGTGCTGACGATCGGCTACCTGATCCTCGAAGCCGAACGCGTCGACCTGGTGATGGACGGTGATCGCAGTGTGCCGGCGCGCGTGGTCGCCTACGATCTGGCCACCGGTTTCGGCCTGCTGCAGGCCCTTGCCCCGTTGAAAACCGGTGCGGCCCGATTCGGCAGTTCAGCCACCGTGTCGGAAAGCGAACCGCTGATGATCAGCAGCGGCGGCGAAGACGGGGAGCGCAGCCTCGCGCGGCTGGTGTCACGACGCGCGTTCTCGGGTTACTGGGAATATCACATCGACGGCGCGCTGTTCACCACACCACCACGCACGGACCACAGCGGCGCGGGCCTGTTCAATGCGAAAGGCGAACTCCTGGGCATCGGCTCGCTGGTGGTTTCCGACGCGCTGGGCAACGACCACCCGCGCATGAGCGGCAACATGTTTGTTCCGATCGATCTGCTCAAACCGATCCTTCCGGAACTGCGCAGGAACGGCGCGTCGCGCAGCAGTTCGCGCGCCTGGCTGGGCATGAATTGCGTCGAGCAAGGCGGCACCGTGCGCGTGATCCGCATCAGCCGTGACAGCCCCGCCGAAGACGCCGGGCTGCGCCCGGGTGACCGCATCGTCAGCATCGACGGCACCCCGGTGAGCACCCTCGAAACGCTCTACAAGACACTGTGGCGTGCCGACGTCCAACGCGAAGTCGTGCTGGAAGTCCGCCGCGACGGGGGCTCGGAAACGGTAACGGTCCGCAGCGTCGACCGCGCCAAGACCCTGAGCAAACCCAAAGGAATCTGAGCTTCTCGGGCCCCGCGCCACGCAATCGCAACGGGCGACCTGAGACACGCTCACGCCTGCAGGCCCTCGCGCACATTCGGGTAGCGCAGCCGCACCTGCAATTCGGTCTTCAGCCGGGTGTTGACGAGCCGCCTGGATTCGCCCATGAAGCTCAGTTGCATCGCTGGCAGGCTGGCCCGGGCTTCTTCGCGCGTGATGCGCCTGGGCGCAGGCAGGCCGCACAACTCGGCGGCGAGATCAAAATAGTCACCCATCTTCAGCGTCGTGTCGTCACTCGCATTGATGGCCCGCTGGGTTGACCCCCGGTGCAACGCCGCGACGCAAATGCGCGCCAGATCGTCCGCGTGAATGTGGTTGGTGAACACATCGTCCTGCGCGCGCAGCACCGTCATGCCGCGTGCCAATCGTTCACGCGGGTGCCCGCCGGCCCGGTCGGCAGCGTAGATGCCGGGAATGCGCAGCAACGTCACCTGCACGCCGAACGCACGGCCGAACCAGCGCAGCCGCAATTCGGCGTCGACGCGCCGGCGGGCGCGGTCGGTTGCCGGGCGCACGGCGCGGGTTTCATCGATCAGGGCACCCTCGCAGTCGCCATACACGCCGCTCGTGCTCGCGTAGACGATTCGGCGCACGCGGCACTTCAGCGACAGGGCGGCCAACAGCGACCGGGTGCGTGAATCTGCATCGCCCGTACCCGGCGGCGGCGCCAGGTGCAATACCGCGTCGGCCAGGCCGGCCAGGCGCCCGAGCGTTGCGCCGTGATCGAGGTTGCCCACGATAGGCACGACGCCGGCGTCGCGCAGTGACGGGACGCGGCTCGCTTCGGAGGTCAACGCGATCAGGTGCCAGCGGCTGCGCAGCAACGCCACCACGCGCATGCCGATGTCGCCGCACCCGACGATCAGCAACGTGGGCCGCTTGAAACGCACCGGGAGATGGGGGGACGGGGTCATTGTCGAACGGGCACAATCGCGCCTCAGTTTACGTTTCCTGGCCGTGATGACCTTTTCGATCGTTGTGAAGCCCAGCGGGCGCACCTTTGAAGCCCATGCCGATGAACCCGTACTCGCCGCTGCGATTCGCGATGGCATCGGCCTGCCCTACGGTTGCCGCGATGGCGCATGCGGGTCGTGCAAGTGCCGGCTTCTCGAAGGCCAGGTGGTCCACGGCACGCACCAGAGCAAGGCCCTGAACGCCGACGAAGAGCGCGCCGGTCTGATGCTGGCCTGCTGCGCGGTGCCGCAGACCGACCTGGTGATCGAGGCGCGCATGGTGCCCGGTGCCGGCGAATATCCGGTGCGCAAGATGCCCTGCCGTGTGGTCAGCATCAGCAGACCCGCGCCCGACGTGGCGGTTCTGATGTTGCAGTTGCCGGCCAACGATGTGATGCGCTATCACGCCGGCCAATACGTCGAGTTCATCCTGCGTGACGGCGTGCGGCGCAGTTATTCGATGGCCAATGCCCCGCACACCCAGGCGCATCGGCCCGCGATCGAGCTGCACGTGCGCCACATGCCCGGCGGCACGTTCACCGACCAGGTGTTCAGCACGCTGAAAGAGAAAGATATCCTGCGCATCGAAGGGCCGTTCGGCAGCTTCTTCCTGCGCGAGGATTCTGCCAAACCGATCCTGCTGCTCGCTTCGGGAACCGGTTTCGCGCCGATCAAGGCGATCATCGAACACATCGAGTTCAAGGCCATCCAGCGCGACACCGTGCTGTACTGGGGTTGCCGAAGCCGTGCCGATCTCTACCTGCACGACTGGGCGCTCGCGGCAGCGCAGCGGCTGCCGAATCTGCGCTACGTTCCGGTGCTGTCCGAGGCGCGCACCGCCGATGCCTGGACCGGCCGCACCGGGCTGGTCCATCAAGCTGCCATGCACGACTGGCCCGACATGTCAGGCCACCAGGTGTACGCCTGCGGGGCACCGGTGATGGTGGACGCAGCGCAGCGCGAATTCGTGCAGGCGTGTGGCCTGCCGGCCGAAGAGTTCTACGCCGATGCGTTCACTTCCGAGGCCGACAAACACGCCGGCTGAGCGCGCAGGCCGGCCAACCTGCGAAGCGCAGCGCGCCGGCTCGACAACACGCAGCGAGCGCAGGTTCAAATTCAGAGCGTGTCGCCGGCCAGAACAATCCGGTTGCCGCCCTTGCTGCGCGCGAAATACAAGGCACGGTCGGCCCGCGCGAGCAACTGGGCCGCATTGAGCTTGCCACCCTGCTCGCACAAACCCACGCTGGCGGTGATGCCCAGGCTCGCGGCGAGTGTGTCCCACGCGTGGTCCTGAACCGCCACGCGCAGCCGCTCGCAGGCTTCGCGAGCACCGTCCCGGGTCGCATCGGACATCACCAGAACGAATTCGTCCGGCCCGGTGCGACCGATCAGGTCGGCGCTGCGCGTGTGGGTTTGCATCAGCTGCGCAATGACCTTCAGAACCGCGTCGCGCACTGGGCGGCCGAAGCGCTCGTTGATGGTGCGCAGATGATCGATTTCCACGAGGGCAATACACAGGGTTGATTTGCGCCGCTCCGATAATGCCAGCAGGCGCGGCAATTCACGTTCGACGTGGCGCCGATTGCCCAGCCCGGTGATCGGGTCCTGGATCGCAGCGAGTTCCGAGCCCATGCGAGCGCCGTCGAGCGTCGAAAGCATCGAGGTGGCCTGCCAGGGGTCGCGGGGCGAGGCCGGCGCGGCGCGGCGGGCTGCGCGCAGCCTGGCCTGGTCGCGCACCATGCGCCGCGTCGTCAATCGGGCCTGCAACGCGCGCAAAGCCCGCGTGCGGGCCTCCTGAAGTTCCTGACACGATTCCAGATGCTCCAGCGCCTGCGCAACCTCGCCAAGCGCCTTGTGCAATCGGTAGAGCAAATGCTGGGCACGCCAGCGGACCTCGTCGTCGCGCAGCGCAAGCGCACTGTCCAGCAACTGGCGGGCGAGCGGCAACGCTGCAGTGTGGGCCTGTTCGACCCACAAGGCCTCAGCCAGGCCGGCGTCGGCGCGCAGTTTGAGCAAGGCATCGCCGTGCCGGATCGCCTGCGAATGCGCGTCGCCCAGCACCGCGCGGGCGTCCTCGATGTTGCCGCAGGCCGTCAGGCAGCCACCCAACTGGCACAGAACGGCACCCGGCGTGGGTGGCTGGCCGGGTTGGCGGACGATCTCGAGCGCTTGTTCCGCGTGGCTGCGCGCCTGCTCGGCAGCCGCCTGCGCAGCCGCCGCGTCACCTTGCCGGGCAAAGGCCTCGGAGGCGAGCATCGACAACGGGCTCAGTCCGAGCAGCACATCGCGCACCTGATCGGGTGCTTCAAGCGTGCGGGCGAGGCGCAGCGTGTCGAGCAGGGTGCGCGTGGCTTCGTCATGCCAGCCGAGTTCGCGCTGGGCGCATCCCAGTGCACAGGCGGCGCGGCACAGCTGCAATTCGGCGCCTTGGCCCTGGGCGGCGTCCACCGCCTCGATGGCATGCACCAGTGCGTCATGGTGCAGGCCCAGCTCCAGGAAGCCCAGGCTCATCCGGTACAGCAGGTCGGCGCGGGTCGATTCGTCGCCCGATTCGCGCAGCCGCGGCAGCAGGTCCAGGCCCTGCTCAAGCACCTGCTCGATCGCCTGGGTTGCTGGAATTGCGCGCTCCTGCTGCGCAACCTGCTCCGGCGAATCTGCCGGATCGGTGCCCTGTGTCATGGTGGCCGTGGAGGTGTGCAATGGAAGTTGCGGATGGCGCGTCGATTGTGGCGCAGGGCCTTGCGCGAGTGACCCGCCATGGGGCGGCTCGTAGGGGCATGAACATGACCCTCGTCACGAAAGTTTCCCTACCGTTGCGTTTTCAGGCAAACCTGCCCTGCAGGAACCACCCCTGCGCCTGCGCGTCATCCGCCCTGGGCAGACGGGTTCGGTAGATCCACACCAGCGCGCCATCAAGCGCCTGTGCGATGAAATAGTCACGCTCGGCCAGGCCGGTGTCCCACCAGCCGGATTCGATGCGCTCCGGGCCACTGAGCAACTGCAGCGCTCGGCCGTCGAGGCAGGGTCGCGACTGACGCTCGGGCAAGGGCTGGGGCCGCGCCAAAAGCCACACCGGGCGCACTGCACTGCAGCCGTGCTGGCGCTGTGCAGCACGCGCCGGCGCCATGGCGGCGGGGCGGGCAACGCGCAGGTTGGCGGATTGATTCGGTCGCGCTGCGGTCCGGACAGCAACCGCGCCGTGCGTCGGCTGGGTTGGGCTGGCGCGCTCGGGACGATGATCGTTCGCCAGCACCAGGCACTGCACCTGGTCATGTCCGAGGCGCGCCTGCAGGCGCTCGATCAGGCGCGTGAGCCCCTCGGCTTCACTGCCAGGGGTGGGAAACAGCTCGCTGTTGGGTGGGGCGCGGTGGCTGATCTCGTCGGCTGTCAATTGCAACTCGAGTGTGGGTGCGCTCAACGCCAGCCGCGCCAGGCGTTCGCGCAACAACACCAGCAGGTGGGCGGGGTCACGCGAAGGTTCGGCCAGCGCGATCGCCAGAGGCGTGCAACCGGGAGCCCGGGAATCACTGCGCCAACGCGCCTCATGGTGCATCACCAGGGTAAAGCGGCGCACCTGGGCGTGTTGCGCCGACAGCCAGGCCGTCAAACGCGCGAGCAGCACGCTCGCCCCGTGCAGCACCTGCTCGGTGGTGTCGGCACGGACGAACAGTTCGAGGCGGCTGTCAAAGCGCTCGGGCACACTCATCGGCTCGCGCGGGTCGGGTTGATCACCGCGCGCCCGGTCGAGCTCATCGAGCAAGGTTTCACCGAATCGGCGGGCGATCCCGGTACGCGGCAGCCGCCGCAGGTCGGCCAGGGTGCGCAGCCCCATGCCTTGCAAGGCGTCCCAGTGTTCGCGGCCCGGGCCGAGCAGCCAGACCGGTGCGGCGTCAAGCGCGACGCGCAGCGCGGCAAGGTCCGGGCAGCGAAGCCGGGCGTGCACCCGCGCCAGCAGTGCGGCACCCTGCGCGGTGGGCGCGCTGGTGCAATGGATGCGATGCTGCAGCACCGACAGGGCGGCGTGCAGGCGTTGCAGCAGCGCGTCGAAGCCACCGAAATAACGCAGGCTTCGCTCCACCTCGAGCACCACCGTGTGCGACGCCGACGTGCCATCACCGCACGGTTGAACCGCCACGCTGGGCGTGAAAGCCAGGGCCACGTGCGCCACACCGGCGAGCGCCTGCGCGTCGCGCCGCGGGTCGGCCTGGCCAAGAATCAGCTGCGGGGCGAGCGCCAGTGCAGTAGCGCGCTTCAGGCCGGGTCGGATGCCCAGCGCCTGGGCCGCCGCATTGGCGCTGCCGATGCGCTGCGCATCGAGCAGCGCCATGGGCCCCGGGCCAGCCTCAGGGAGGCCTTCGCGGCACACCGTGGCAGCGAACGATTCGAGCGACAGCAACGGCAGGTGCAGGGCGATCCAGCGCACAAAACAGACTCGCAGTCAAAACCAGGGGGCCGCAGCGCCGAACACGCATCACGGACCAGGCGGTTTTTGCCGACCCGGCTCACCGCGGCGTGCACGCGTGAGAATTTCCGACACGCTCAGACCAGATTGACAAAGGTCGCCGGCCGTAACACCGGAACCTGCGCCGGAACCTGCAGCGGGCCCGAACGCGCCCGCTGACGCGCGCTGCGGCACAGCACCGCAGGCAACGACAATTGCAGCGCAGCCTCCAGCGGCGGGCCGCGGCGCTTCAGCAAATGCACTGCCAGCACATCGGCCCCGCCCGGGCGCAAGGCCAGGCGCAAGGGGGCCGCACTGGGGCGTTGGGCGGCGGCCATTTCACGCAAGACAAAGGCCACGCCGTCATGCGCATGGGCTGCCAGTTGCAGACGGCGCAGACGCTCGGTGCGCAGGCGGGGCGGCAACCAGGCCAGCACCGCCCCCACGTGCCCGCTTTTGAGCGCCTGCTCCAGCGCCCACAGGCGTGCGTCGATGTTGGTTTCGCCGACGCTGCGCGCCCCTTCGCGGCTTTGGCAGCCCTGGGTACCTGGCCCCCAATCGGCGCCTCCCTTGGGATCGGGGTTGGGCTGAGCGTGGGTCATGATGATCAGGAGTTGCTCTACATCGAGTCCCAGTTGAGCCAGCGCCCAGCCCGACAGCGCCTCGGGCGGGTCGAACAGCATCACCGGGCGGCCCAGGCGCTGGGTGGCCATGATGCAGTGACTGAGCAGACGGATTTCACCCACCCCGGGGTGCGGCAGCAGCAATTCGGTGAGGGCACGGCGCGGCCAGCCCCCTCCGGGCAATTGGGCATCGAGCAAGGCAAAACCACTCGGCAGCCCATGCTCGGCGTGGCGCCCGAACTGGTGGCCACGCCACAGATCGGGGTGCAAGGTTTCGGGGGCAACCGTGCCGCCGATCGTCGGGACAAGCCCCCTGCCCGCATCGGCCGGCGCACGATCTGCTGGGGACGGTGGGAACAGCGGGTGGCTGTCGCCCGAACCGTCGGGAACGGATACAGCAGCGATCAGAAGGTCCATCTGACGACTGTATGTTTATACAGTTATCGACGCAAGCCCTTATTTCACGGTCTTCATGCGATCTTCACTCGCGTCCCTGCCGAGCTCCCGAAAATCCACAATCGTCAAATTGATTGCCTCAGGCACTCAATTTGATCAGAATCCACGCACCCCTCGTCCAAGTCGCGCCATGCCTGCGAAGCCACCGATAGCGAACCCCGACAACGTCGAAACCGTCCGCGCTTTCAACCGCTTTTACACCCGCAGGATCGGCGCACTGAAGCAAGGCCTGTCACAAACCCGCTACACGCTGACCGAGGCCCGCCTGCTGTGGGAGTTCGCGCACCGCGCAAGCACCACCGCCGCGGAACTGTCGCAAGACCTCGATCTTGACGCCGGTTACCTGAGCCGCCTGCTCGGCCGAATGAAACAGCAAGGCTTGATCAAGGGAAGCCGGTCCCACCATGACCGCCGCCGGCTCGACTTGAGCATCACTGCAGCGGGCCGGCGCGCCTTCGATCCACTGAACAGCCGGGCCCAGGCCGAGGTCGGCGCCATGCTCGCCCCGCTGGCCCACGCCGAGCAGCTGGAGTTGTTGCAATCCATGCGCACGGTGAGGTGTCTGCTGGGCACGCCCCAGGACGCCGAAACGACCATCACGCTGCGACCCCATCGCAGCGGCGACATTGGATGGGTCATTGCGCGACACGGCGCGCTCTATGCCCAGGAATACGGATGGGACCTGCACTTCGAAGCCATGGTTGCGCGCATCGCCGCAGACTTCATTGATCACTTCGACCCTGAACGCGAACGCTGCTGGATCGCCGAGCGCCAAGGCGCGAATATCGGATCGGCGTTCCTGGTCCAGGCGCGCGACGAACAAACGAACCAACCTGTTGCCGGCTGTGCCCAGCTGCGCATGCTGCTGGTCGAACCCGCCGCGCGCGGCGTGGGGCTTGGTGTGCGCCTAGTGGCCGAATGCGAACGATATGCGCGCGAGTGCGGCTACCAGCGCATCATGCTGTGGACCAACAGCCTACTGTTGGCCGCGCGCGGCATCTACCAGCGCGCCGGCTACCAGCTCATCCGGTCCGAAGCACACCGCAGCTTCGGGCACGATCTGGTGGGCGAGACATGGGAGCTTGAACTGTCGTGACGACCCAGCCTGGAAAGACGGACAGAACAAGCACGGCCCGCCAACGCACGGCCCGCCAACGCACGGCCGCATTGCCGGCATGCCATTGCGGCACTCGGCTTCCATACGACGACTGTTGTGGACCGCTGCACCGAAATCTGACGGACAACCCTGCCCCCACGGCACAGGCCTTGATGCGTTCGCGCTACCGCGCCTATGTGCTTGGCTTGAACGACTATCTGCTGGCGACCTGGCACGCCCAGACCCGGCCCGCCTGCATCACAGCGTCCCCCAGCAGGTTTCAATGGCTCGGCCTGGAGGTTCGCCACCACGCCGTGATCGATGCGGACAACGCCGAAGTCGAATTCGCGCGCGGCAAGCTCAATCGTCGCGCACAGCGGCTGCATGAGGTGAGCCGCTTCGTCCGCGAGAAAGGACGCTGGCTGTATGTCGACGGGCAGATGCTCTGATGTGACGGCCCGGTGCCCAGGCGGCTGTGGCTTCAGGCAAATTCCTGGCGCACCCCAAACGACATCAGGCGGCGAATGATCCAGCCCAGCACACCGCAGGCCACCAGCGTCATCATCACGGCCATCACACGTGCAGCGGTGACGAAACCACCAAACACACTCAAGGCGCTTTGCGGCAGCGGTGCATTGCGCAGCGTCGAGCTGACGACTGATTGCACCACCTCCTGCTGCAGCCACATGCCTACCATGTTTGCGAGAATCGCCACGATCAGCAGGCCTATGAAGGCGCGCCGCGCCCAGTCAAGACGCAGCAACAGGCCGATCGCGCTGGCCAAGGTTGCGCACGACACCACCAGGCCGGCACCGACCACCCAGGGCAGGTAGCCGACCAGGAAGCCGGTCAGCAGCGGCAGGTTGCCGCGCTCCAGGCCCAGCGAAAGCCCCGGCATCAGCGATGTCACGGCGGCGTTCTGGACGATTGCCGAAGCGCTGGCCAGCGCCGCCAACACGATGAACACCCAAGCGGTGGAGGTTACAAACAGGGAACGGGCACCGACGTTGTAGGTTTGCGGCATTTCGGCTCCAAAGAATGGCAAAAGTCCTTGGCTCTGCATTTGAACCCCACGCCCGCGCGGCCATGTTGCTCTGCAGCACCGCGCAATTTTCAACGGAATGACGTTACAGATCACCCCCTGGATGGGGGTAGACCCGATTGCATTTGTAAGAAGTTGTCCTCGCAGCCCTCAGTCTTGAGCCGTCAAAACCAGGGCCGCAGCGTTGACGACGGCGGCGATCCTGCCGATGTCACGCAGTTGCTGCGTGCTCATGCCTTCTTTCTTCAGCAGGTCATGGTGTGACTTCACGCAGAAGTGGCATTTGCCGACGATCGATGCCGAAAGTGCATACGCCTCGAACTTCAGTTTGCTCACGCCACCCGAAGTGGCGTAGGCGTTCATGCGCAACTCGGGGCGCATGGTCTTGAGTTCTTCATCGTCCGCCATCTCGACGAACGGATACCAGACGTTGTTCATGCCCATCAGCGCTGCGGCCGTGAGGGCCGCGTGCCCCTCGGCGCCGGGGATGGCCGCCTTGAACGCTGCCACGAGTTCAGGGCTGCGCGCCGCCACTGCCGCGGCGAGCGCAACGCCCAGCGCGTCCTCCGGTGCCAGGATGGAACGCGCGTTGGCGCCGTCCAGATTGAGCCGGATGTCCTTGGCGTACTCGGGCATGCGCACCTTGATGCTGTTCAGGAATTCCATCGAAGTTCTCCATGAGAAGGGGTTTCGGGCCGGGCTGGCCGGCCCGTCGAATCAGAGCGTTGCGCCACCGACGTTGCGGTTGCAGGGGCACAGTTCGTCCGTCTGCAGGCCGTCGAGGATGCGCAGCACCTCGTCAGGGTTGCGCCCGACGTTCA
>JANNKS010000384.1:0-1921 GCA_031396425.1 Rhizobacter sp.
GAGCACCAGGCCCAGGCGCGAAGGCAGGCTCTTCAGGAACCAGATGTGCGCGCACGGTGCGGCCAGGTCAATGTGGCCCATGCGGTCGCGCCGCACCTTGGTCTGGGTGACTTCGACGCCGCACTTCTCGCAGATCACGCCACGGTGCTTCAGGCGCTTGTACTTGCCGCACAGGCACTCGTAGTCCTTGATGGGCCCGAAGATCTTGGCGCAAAACAGGCCATCGCGCTCCGGCTTGAAAGTGCGGTAGTTGATGGTCTCGGGCTTCTTCACCTCGCCGAAAGACCAGGACCGAATTTTCTCGGGCGAAGCCAGTCCGATCTTGATGGCATCGAAATGCTCATCAGGCGTGAACTGGCGGAACAGATCAAGCAAACCTTTCATGTTCTGTTTCCTTCCTTCTTAGTTGCGCTCGAGTTCAATGTCGATGCCCAAGGAACGAATTTCCTTGACCAGGACGTTGAACGACTCCGGCATGCCGGCTTCGATGGAATGCTCGCCCTTGACGATGCTTTCGTAGACCTTGGTGCGACCGTTCACGTCGTCGGACTTGACGGTCAACATCTCCTGCAGGATGTAGGAGGCGCCATAGGCTTCCAGCGCCCACACCTCCATCTCGCCAAAACGCTGGCCGCCGAACTGGGCCTTGCCGCCCAGCGGTTGCTGGGTGACCAGGCTGTACGGGCCGGTTGAGCGTGCGTGCATCTTGTCGTCCACCAGGTGGTGCAACTTCAGCACGTGCATGTAGCCCACCGTCACCGGGCGTTCGAACGGATCGCCGGTTCGGCCGTCGTGCAGGGTCGCCTGCGTGCGTGTCGGGGTCAGGCCCTTCGCCTTGGCGATCTCTTCGGGATAGGCGAGTTTGAGCATGCCGCGGATTTCTTCCTCCGCGGCGCCGTCGAAAACCGGCGTCGCGAACGGCACACCTCGCGTCAAGTTGCCTGCCATCTCCAGGAGTTCAGCGTCGCTGAGGTGGTCCAGGCGTTCCGTCTTGCCACCCGACTTGTTGTACAGCTCATCGAGGAACTTGCGCAGGTCGGCAACCTTGGTTTCGCGCGCCAGCATGTCGTTGATGCGCTCACCGATGCCCTTGCCGGCCCAGCCCAGGTGCACTTCTAGAACCTGCCCGACGTTCATGCGCGAAGGCACACCCAGTGGGTTGAGGACGATGTCGCAAGGCGTGCCGTCGGCCATGTAGGGCATGTCTTCCACCGGTACGATCTTGGACACGACGCCCTTGTTGCCGTGCCGGCCGGCCATCTTGTCGCCCGGCTGCAGACGGCGCTTCACGGCGAGGTAGACCTTGACCATCTTCAACACGCCGGCGGGCAGTTCGTCACCCTGGGTGAGCTTCTTGCGCTTCTCTTCGAAGGCGAGGTCGAAGCTGTGGCGCGTCTGGTCGAGCGAGTTCTTGATGCTCTCCAGCTGGCTGGCTATGTCTTCATCGGCAGGACGGATGTCGAACCAGTGGTACTTTTCGACGCTGTCCAGGTAGGCCTTGTCCATCAGCGTGCCTTTGACGATGCGCTGCGGCCCACCGTTGGCGGCTTTGCCCACCAGCAGTTTTTCGATCCGATCGAAAGCATCGGCCTCAACGATGCGCAACTGGTCGTTCAAGTCGAGCCGGTAGCGCTTGAGTTCGTCGTCGATGATCTGCTGGGCCCGCTTGTCGCGCGGAATTCCCTCGCGAGTGAACACCTGCACGTCGATCACGGTGCCGTTGGTGCCCTGGTCAACCCGCAGCGACGTGTCTTTCACGTCGGAAGCCTTCTCGCCGAAAATCGCGCGAAGAAGTTTTTCTTCCGGCGTCAGCGTGGTCTCGCCCTTGGGCGTGACCTTGCCGACCAGCGTGTCGCCCGGGTTCACTTCAGCACCGACATACACGATGCCGGATTCGTCGAGGCGGCCGAGTTGCTGTTCC
>JANNKS010000401.1:0-2029 GCA_031396425.1 Rhizobacter sp.
GACGACCGCCGAGTTGCGCGCCCAGAGGGAGCAGGAATTGGCGGCGATGCGCCAGCGCATCAAGGAGATGCGTGGCCTGCTTCGCTCCAAACTCGAGGCCCGCAGCCATGAACATGCCCACCACCGCGCCGTCCTCGGCAATGCCCTCGCCGAAACCCTGGTAGGCCATGTCGAGGAACGGCACGAGCCGGCGCGCCTTGACGATGTCGATGACCTGCTGCCATTGCGCTGCGTCGAGGTCGTAGCCGGTCGGGTTGTGGCAGCAGGCGTGCAACACCACGATGGTTCCTGACGGGGCCGAATTCAGGGCGGCCAACATGGCGTCGATGTCCAGGCCCGCGCGCGCCGCATCGTAGTAGGGGTAGTGTCCGACGCTGAAACCTGCACCTTCGAACAAGGCGCGGTGGTTTTCCCAGCTCGGGTCGCTGATCAGCACCTGGGCTGCCGGCTGGCCTGCGGGTTGCAGCCGGCGCAGAAAGTCGGCGCCCAACTTCAGACCACCCGTGCCGCCCAGCGCTTGAACCGTCGCTATGCGGCCTTCCTCTAGCGCCGGCGCCTCGGCGCCGAACACTAGGCGTTGCACGGCCTGGTCGTACGACGCGATGCCGTCGATCGGCAGGTAGCCGCGCGATTTGGGCGCCTCGACCATCGCTTCCTCGGCCGCCTTGACGCACTTGAGCAGGGGCAACTTGCCGTTCTCGTCACCGTAGACCCCGACACCGAGATTGACCTTGGCAGGGTTGGTGTCAGCATTGAATTGTTCATTCAGACCCAGGATGGGGTCACGCGGCGCGAGTTCGACGCCGGCCAGAAACGAGGCCATGGAAATTCCTTCTGAGGTGAATGACCAGCGGACCCGTTTTCCGCTAATCTGTACTGTTGCTCTGCCGAACCGGAATGGAGCGTATCGACCCAAATTTTATCTGCCATGTCCGAACCCGCTGCGGTCGCTTCACCTGACATCATCTCTGAGCCGACAGCGGGCGAGTTCGTGAGCTTTCCCGACTCACCATTCCAGCTGTTCCAGCCGTACAGCCCGGCGGGTGACCAGCCTGCTGCGATAGCGCAACTGGTCGAGGGCATTCGCGACGGCCTGAGTTTTCAGACCCTGCTGGGTGTGACGGGCTCGGGCAAGACGTTCACGATGGCCAACGTGATTGCGCGCATCGGCCGGCCGGCGATTGTGTTTGCACCCAACAAGACGCTGGCCGCGCAGCTCTACAGCGAATTCCGCGAGTTCTTCCCGAAGAACGCGGTCGAGTACTTCGTCAGCTACTACGACTACTACCAGCCTGAGGCCTATGTGCCGCAGCGCGATCTGTTCATCGAGAAAGACAGTTCGATCAACGAACACATCGAACAGATGCGGCTGTCGGCCACCAAGAGCCTGCTCGAGCGCCGCGATGTCGTGATCGTCGCTTCGGTCAGCGCGATCTACGGCATCGGCAACCCGGGTGACTACCACAAGATGGTGATGACGCTGAGGGTGAACGACAAGATGGGCCAACGCGACGTGATTGCCCAGTTGATTCGCATGCAGTATCAGCGCAACGAGACCGATTTCAGCCGCGGCACGTTCCGCGTGCGCGGCGACACGATCGATGTGTTTCCAGCAGAACACTCCGAACTGGCGATCCGCATTGAGCTGTTCGACGATGAAGTCGAGTCGCTGCAGCTCTTCGACCCGCTGACCGGGCGCATTCGGCAGAAGGTGCCGCGTTTCACGGTCTATCCGAGCAGCCACTACGTGACGCCGCGGGAACGCGTCGTCGCCGCGATCGACACCATCAAGATCGAGTTGCGCGACCGCCTGGCAGAACTGGTCGGCCTGGGCAAACTCGTCGAGGCGCAGCGGCTCGAGCAGCGCACCCGCTTCGACCTGGAAATGCTTCAGGAGGTGGGCCACTGCAAGGGCATAGAAAACTACACCCGCCATTTGTCGGGTGCCATGCCGGGCGAGCCGCCGCCCACGCTGGTGGACTATCTGGCGCCCGATGCGCTGATGTTCCTCGACGAATCGCATGTGCTC
>JANNKS010000500.1:0-1841 GCA_031396425.1 Rhizobacter sp.
GGTGGCGTTGATCAGTGTGCCGATTGCGGCGAAGATGAAGCGGTGCTCGTAGCGGTAGAAGTCCGAGTCGGTGAGCAGGTCTCCGGCGCGGTCCCAGGCGCTGTTGTCGAGCAGCAGGCCCCCCAACACGCTCTGTTCGGCCTCGACCGAATGCGGCGGGATCCGCAGCCGCGACACCTCGTCGTCGGCGCCCCGGGTGAGGGTTGAGGTGGCAGAGTCGCTCAGCGTGGAAACCATCGCGGAATCATACGGGCGAAAGCCGGACGCGCCAGTGCGCAAGGCTGTGGACATCCTGGGCGCAGGCTGTGTGCGAGCGCAGAAAAAAAGGGCCGGAAGATCCGGCCCCTTTTTCGGGTGCAGTCAGCGCTGAAGCGCTTGGGCTTCGCCCCATTCTCAGCACACGCTCATTCGGATTCGGCGACGACGACGACCTTGACCTCAACCGTCACATCGGTGTGCGGCGAGACCTTCACCAGATGTTCACCGACGATCTTCAGCGGCCCGGTGGGCATGCGGATCTGTGCCTTCGCAACCTTGAAGTCGATGCGGTTCAGCGCATCGGCGATGTCCTGGTTCGTCACCGAACCGAACAGCCGCCCATCCACACCCGCCTTCTGGATGATGTGCACCGAGCGGCCGTTCATCTTCTCGCCCAGGGCCTGTGCCACGGTGAGTTTGTCGGCCGCCGCCTTTTCGAGTTCGGCACGCTTGGCAGCGAATTCGGTGATGGCGGCTTCGGTGGCGCGGCGCGCGATGCGCGAGGGAATCAGGTAGTTGCGGGCAAAACCGTCCTTGACCTTGACGACGTCGCCAAGATTGCCGAGGTTGGCCACTTTGTCGAGCAGGATCACTTGCATGGTTTGTCTCCTCAGACCCGGTGCTGGTCGCTGTACGGCAACAGGGCCAGGAAACGCGCCCGCTTGATGCAGGTGGTCAACTGGCGCTGGAAGAAGGCGCGCGTGCCGGTCAGGCGGGCCGGCGTGATCTTGCCGTTTTCGCCGATGAAGTCGCGCAGCGTATCGACATCCTTGTAGTCGATCTGCTTGACGCCGGTGACCGTGAAGCGGCAGAAGCGCTTGCGGCGGAACAGCAGCGACTGGGTATTGCGTTTCGGTTTACGGTCTTTGTTGAATCGACCTTTACCACGTGGCGGGGGCATTTTTCACCTCTTTCAAATCAAACTTGAATTCATCAACAGGGCGAGCCGGACCCGTCCAGCTCGGTCACATGAAACACAGTGCCGCGACCGTTGCGCTGCGAACCCAGGAAGCCGGCAAACCCATGTTCGCTTCCCAACTCGAGCGACGCGAGCCGGTGCGTGATTTCACCCACCGCCCGCGCCTTGACCTCGACCGAGACCTTGCGTGGCTGGCCTTCCTGGCTCACCTGCGACTCGTGCTTCAAGCTCATGTCGAGGGCGGGCAGGCCGGCCGGGGTGTAGCGCATCGCGCCTCGCTGCACCAGTTGCGCGCTCAGAACCAGACGGTTCATCGTCGCTCAAACCGATGCTGCAACGGCGGCAAACAGGGTCAGGCCGGGGCCTCCTGCGGTGCGCGCCGCGACTCTTCGCGGTCGACACTCTTCATCATCACGGACGGCGTGGTCGCGGCTTCGGTCTTGAGCACGGTGAGGTGGCGCAACACGGCGTCGTTGAAGCGGAAACCCGTCTCAAGCTCGACCAGCGTTTCCTTGCTGCATTCGATGTTGATGCACAGGTAGTGCGCCTTCGCGAGCTTCTGGATCTGGTAGGCCATCTGGCGGCGCCCCCAGTCTTCGACCCGGTGAACCTTGCCGCCGGCGGCGGTGACGGTTCCCTTGTAGCGTTCCAGCATGGCTGGAAC
>JANNKS010000424.1:0-7529 GCA_031396425.1 Rhizobacter sp.
ACATTGCGCACGGCCATGCCGAAAGTGTGCACAAGATGATCGAACACATCAAGAAGCGCCTGCCCAATGCGTTCGTGATTGCCGGAAACGTGGCGACACCCGAAGCGGTGATCGACCTTTAAAACTGGGGCGCCGACGCCACCAAGGTCGGCGTGGGCCCGGGCAAGGTGTGCATCACAAAGCTCAAGACGGGGTTTGGAACGGGCGGCTGGCAACTCTCGGCGTTGAAGTGGTGCGCCCGCGTCGCGACCAAGCCCATCATTGCCGATGGGGGCATTCGCGACCATGGCGACATCGCCAAGAGCGTGCGCTTCGGTGCTTCGATGGTGATGATCGGCTCGCTGTTCGCCGGCCATGAAGAATCCCCCGGGCGAACTGTGGAAGTGGACGGCAAGCTGTTCAAGGAGTACTACGGTTCGGCGAGCGACTTCAACAAGGGCGAGTACAAACACGTCGAAGGCAAACGCATCCTCGAGCCGATCAAGGGCAAGCTGGCCGACACCTTGCGCGAAATGCGCGAAGACGTGCAAAGTTCGATCAGCTATGCCGGCGGCACCAAGCTGGTCGATGTTCGCAAGGTCAACTACGTGATCCTGGGCGGCGACAACGCCGGCGAACATCTGCTGATGTGAGTCTGCTCAGGCACGACGGAACTTGAAAGATTGCGGCCCGGCGCCCTCGCGCTGGGTCAGCGCTGATGCGCGCAGCGGCACCTGGGCGCGAGGCCGCGCCGAACCAGAGCGCACCTCTACAATGCCAGCCCGCCTGACCCTCGTCTTTGCGCCACCTTTTCGGGTGCTGCCGCCCTCATGACCGAACTCGCAAAAACCTTCGAACCAGCCGCCATCGAGGCTCGCTGGATCGCGCAGTGGGAACGCACCGGCCAGTTCACGCCCACGCTTGAAGCGGACAAACCTTCGTTCAGCATCCAGCTGCCGCCACCCAACGTGACCGGTACCCTGCACATGGGCCATGCGTTCAATCAGACGATCATGGATTCGCTGACGCGCTACCACCGCATGCGCGGTTTCAACACCTTGTGGGTTCCAGGCACCGACCACGCCGGCATCGCCACGCAGATCGTCGTCGAACGCCAACTCGAGCAGCAGGGAAAGACGCGCCACGACCTCGGGCGCGAAGCGTTCAATGCCAAGGTCTGGGAGTGGAAACATGAGTCGGGCTCGATCATCACTCAACAGATGCGCCGCATGGGGGCAAGCGTGGCCTGGGCTCACGAGTACTTCACGATGGACGACGACCTGTCGGCCGTCGTCACCGCCACGTTCGTTCAGCTCTACGAGCAAGGCCTGATCTACCGCGGCAAACGCCTGGTGAGCTGGGACCCGGTGCTCAAGTCCGCGGTGTCTGACCTCGAGGTCGAAAGCGAAGAGGAGGAGGGGTTCCTGTGGCACATCCGCTACCCGCTGGTCGACGGCAGCGGCAGCGTCGTGGTGCCCACCACGCGGCCCGAGACGATGCTCGGCGACGCGGCCGTGATGGTGCACCCCGAAGACGAACGCTACGCCGCCCTGGTGGGCAAGACGGTGCGTCTGCCATTGGTGGGGCGAGAGATACCCATCATCGCAGACGCGTACGTCGACCGATCTTTCGGCACCGGTGCCGTGAAGGTCACGCCCGCGCATGACTTCAACGACTATGCAGTCGGGCTGCGCCACGGCTTGCCGGTGATCGGCATCTTGACGCTGGATGCCAAGATCGTTGCTGACGCGCCCGAGCCCTATCGAGGGTTGGACCGGTTTGTCGCGCGCAAACGCGTGGCGGCGGATCTCGATGCGCAAGGCCTGCTGGTCGAGACGCGCAAACACAAGCTGACCGTGCCGCGTTGCGCACGCACCGGCCAGGTGGTCGAGCCGATGTTGACCGACCAATGGTTCGTCGCCGTGTCCAAGCCCGGCCCGGACGGCAAGAGCATCGCCGGCAAGGCGATCGACGCGGTCGCCAGCGGCGAAGTCAGCTTCATTCCCGGCAACTGGGTCAACACCTATGACCAGTGGATGAAGAACATCCAGGACTGGTGCATTTCGCGCCAGCTCTGGTGGGGCCACCAGATTCCTGCCTGGTATGGCCCGAACGGCGAACTGTTCGTGGCGCGCAATGCCGAAGAGGCCCAGGCGAAGGCGCGCGCGCAGGGATGCATGGGCGAGCTCAGGCGCGACCCCGATGTGCTCGACACCTGGTACTCCTCGGCCCTGGTGCCTTTCTCCACGCTGGGCTGGCCGGCGTCGACGAAAGAGATGAACCTGTTCCTGCCGTCCAGCGTGCTCGTGACCGGCTACGAAATCATCTTCTTCTGGGTCGCCCGGATGATCATGATGACGACTCATTTCACCGGCCGGGTGCCGTTTCGCCATGTCTACATCCACGGCATGGTGCGCGACAGCGAAGGCAAGAAGATGAGCAAGTCGGAGGGCAACGTGCTCGACCCGGTGGACCTGATCGAAGGCGTCGACTTGGAGACGCTGGTGCGCAAGTCCACCGTCGGATTGCGCAAGCCCGAGATTGCGCCCAAGGTCGCGGCGCGCGCGTGAAAAAGGAATTCCCTGAGGGCATGCCCGCCTACGGCGCCGATGCGCTGCGCTTCACGATGGCGAGTTACGCCAGCCTCGGGCGCAACATCAATTTCGACACCAAGCGCTGCGAGGGCTATCGCAATTTCTGCAACAAGCTCTGGAATGCTACGCGCTTCGTGCTGATGAATTGCGAAGGGCAGGACTGCGGGCTGAAGGAGCACACCAAGGCCGAATGTGTACCGGGCGGGCCGGCGCATGGCTACTTGCGCTTTTCGTTGGTGGATCGGTGGATCACCGGCGAGTTGCAACGCGTTGAGGCGGCGGTCGAGCAGGGCTTCGCGGAGTACCGTCTCGATAACGTGGCGAACCTGATTTATCAGTTCGTCTGGGATGAATACTGCGACTGGTACCTGGAAATCGCCAAGGCTCAATTGCAGAACGGCGAGCCGGCGCAGCAGCGTGCGACGCGCCACACCTTGCTGCGCGTGCTTGAAACGGTGCTTCGCCTGCTGCACCCGCTGACGCCGTTCATCACTGCCGAATTGTGGGAGACGGTGGCCCCGGTGGCGGGCCGCAAGGCCGCCGGCGACACCGGCAACATTGCCGCCGCACCTTACCCGAAAGCACAGCTCGATCGCGTCGACGAAAAGGCCGACGCCTGGGTTCACAAACTCAAGGCGATGGTGGGTGCGTGCCGCGCGCTGCGCTCTGAAATGAACCTGTCGCCGGCGGAGCGCGTGCCGCTCGTGACGCTTGGCGACAGCGAATTCATTGCGCAGGCCGCTGATCTGTTGAAAAGCCTGGCCAAACTGGCCGATGTGCGGATGTCTTCAAGCGAGGCAGAGTTCCTTGACGCGACGCGCGACACCCCCGTCGTCGTTCAGGGTCAAGCTCGCATGGCCTTGCATGTGCAGATCGATGTGGCGGCCGAGCGTGAGCGTCTGGGCAAGGAGATCCTGCGCTTGAGCGGTGAAATCACCAAGGCGAACGCGAAGCTCTTGAACGAGAGCTTTGTGGCGCGCGCGCCTGCCGCTGTGGTCGATCAGGAACGTGCGCGTCTTGCCGACTTCACTGCAACGCTGGCGCGCCTGAAAGATCAACTGGCACGCTTTGGCCCGTCGGCCTGAAGTCGCGCGGCGCATGCGGCGCCTGGGCCAGCAGTTCATCGATGCGCTTGACCACCGTCCAGGCACTGCGCAGGCGAGACTCGCGCGTCGTGCCAGCCAGGCGCGGCGTGGTTTGCAGGTTCTGCATGCCGAACAGGGGCCGGCCTTCGTCCAGCATGCCGGGCTCGACGCTGTCGAGCCAGACGCCGGCGATGCGGCCGGTGGCCAGTGCCGTGGCCAATGCCGCTTCGTCGAACAGGCCGGCGTGGGCAATGCTCACCATCACCTGGTCTGGTTTGCAGAACTGCAGGAAACGTTCGCCCAGCAGGCCGTGGTAGCGGCTGAAATAGGTCAGCTGCACGCACACCGCGTCACATTGTTCCAGCAATTCATGCAGGCCGACCGGCTTGACGTGCCAGCGGTCCCACACAGCGTCGCTGGCGTGCAGCGACGGGTCGTAGCCGAGCACCTTCGAGCCGAACGCGCCCAGCAACTGCGACAGCGTGCGCGCGGCCGGGGCCATGCCAAGCAGGCCCACGGTGGCGGCGCCGAGCTCGCGCCCCACGAAACTGCCGTCGGCACCCATCACCGGCACGCGCCGCAGCAGTGACAGCAACGCACCAAGCATGAATTCGGCCTCGGCCTGTGCGCTCGCGGTGCGGCTGCGCACCACTTCCACCCCGGCGCGGCTGCACGCGTCGACATCGATGCTGTCGGGCCCGCCGCTCACCCGGCCGACCGCGCGTAACACCGGCGCATGCCGCAGCGCTTGCGCGTCCATTGCCACGCTGGAGGGAACCACCGCCGCGCGAACGTCATAGAGCGCCTGCCGGAATGCACGCGGATCGAGAGCCAGCTCTGGCGCGAAACGCACGTTGTGGCGCGCCTCGAGCCACCGCATCAACTCTTCTTCGAGCGGTTCAATAATCAACAAATCCATGGGTTTTGGGCTTTCGGCAGATCCGAAGCGTCAAAGGGCCGTGACAGAATCCGCCCGGACTGAACCGCGGATTGTAAATTCATGAAAGTCACCAAAGCGATATTTCCTGTAGCCGGTCTGGGGACCCGGTTTCTTCCAGCCACCAAGGCCCAGCCCAAAGAAATGCTGCCGGTGGTGGACAAACCGCTGATTCAATACGCCGTCGAAGAAGCCTATGCGGCGGGCGTGCGCGAGATGATATTCGTCACCGGTCGTCACAAACGACCGATCGAAGATCATTTCGACATGACTTTCGAACTCGAAGTGGCACTCGAACAGTCGGGCAAGCAGGAACTGCTCGACGTGGTGCGCAGCGTCAAGCCTGACGACATGGAGTGCATCTACGTTCGCCAGGCGCAGGCCCTGGGGCTGGGCCACGCCGTGTTGTGCGGCCAGCGCCTGATCGGCAGCGAGCCATTTGCCGTGTTGCTCGCGGACGATCTGATGGTCGGCAGCCCGCCTGTGCTCAAGCAGATGGTCGACCAGTTTGCAGAGTGGCGCGTCTCGATTCTCGCCGTGCAGGAGGTGCCTGCCGAGCACACGCGCCGCTACGGCATCGTCGCCGGAACGCCCATCAGTGACACGCTGATGGACGTCAGTCGAATTGTCGAAAAACCCGCTCCCGACGTTGCGCCGTCGCGCCTGGGCGTCGCGGGGCGCTACATCCTCACCCCCGGCGTGTTTCGCGAGATCGCCAACCAGCCACGCGGGGTGGGCGGTGAGATTCAGCTCACCGATGGCATTGCCGGGCTGTTGCGCCGTGAGAAGGTGTTTGCGTTTCGATACGAAGGCAAACGATACGACTGCGGCAGCAAGGAAGGCTTCTTGCAAGCGAATGTCGAACTGGCGCTGGCGCACCCGCAAATCGGGCCGGGTTTCCGCGAGTTTCTGCGCGGCCTCGAAATCTGAGCCCAGCGCCTACGCGGGGCTTCAGCGGCGCCGCAGGAAATGAATGAACTCGTCGCCGACGGTCGTCTGTTCGACCAGTTCGTTACCCGTCTGGCGCGCAAAGGCCTGGAAATCGCGCACTGAGCCTGGGTCGGTGGCTACCACCTTGAGCACTTCGCCGCTCAGCATGTCGGCCAGGGCCTTCTTGGCCTTGAGGATCGGCAGCGGGCAGTTCAGGCCGCGGGTGTCGAGTTCTTTTTGCGCTTCCATTCGGGGCTTCCTTGAAGACGGTGCCGATTCTAGGCGCGCGCTGCCCAGTCCATGTACTGCGGCTCGTGGCCGCGGCTCCGCAGCCAATCCGCCAGCGCGTGGCCGGTGCCGGCCGGCCAGCACTTGACCTCCTGCGGCGCGAACAGGCGGTACTCGGCCAGCTCGGGCGACAAACGAACTTCGCCGTGCGCGGCGGCGTGATAGGCGATGATGATCTGGTTCATGCGCTGGAAGTCGTAAACGCCGATCAGCGCCAAGGCATCCACCGTCAGCGCGGTTTCCTCGGCAACCTCGCGCGCAATGCCAGCCTCGGGTGTCTCGCCGGCCTCCATGAAGCCCGTGATCAACGCAAAACGCCGGCCCGGCCAGGCCGCGTTGCGCGCCAGCAGCAGGCGGCCCTCGCGGTCGGTGCACTCGACCACCGCCGCCAGCACCGGCGTCGGGTTGTTCCAGTGCGTGAAGGCGCAGGCCGCGCAGCGCAGGCGGGTCTTCGGGCCGCCGTCCTCCTGCATCTCGATCGGCGCCAGCGCCGCCGCGCAGCCAGGGCAGAAGCGGAATTCCGTCATGCCGGGAACACGCCGGTCGAGAGGTAGCGGTCACCGCGATCGCAGACGATGAACACGATGGTCGCGTTCTCGAGCCGCTCGGCCAGGCGCAGTGCGACGCAGCAGGCGCCCGCGGCCGAGATGCCGGCAAACAGCCCCTCGTCACGGGCCAGGCGCCGCGCCATGTCCTCGGCGTCGGCCTGGCTGACGAGCACGATCTCGTCCACATGCGTGGCGTCGTAAATTTTCGGCAGGTAGGCCTCGGCCCACTTGCGAATGCCCGGAATGCGCGAGCCTTCACTCGGCTGCGCGCCGACGATGCGCAGCGCCGGATTGCGCTCCTTCAGGAAGCGCGACACGCCAGTGATGGTGCCGGTGGTGCCCATCGCGCTGACGAAATGCGTGATGCGGCCCTCGGTGTCTGCCCAGATTTCGGGGCCCGTGGTTTCGTAGTGAATGCGCGGGTTGTCGGCATTGGCGAACTGGTCCAGCACGCGGCCCTTGCCGTCGGCCTGCATTTGCAAGGCCAGATCGCGTGCGTACTCCATGCCGCCTGAGCGCGGCGTCAGCACCAGCTCGGCACCGAAGGCCTTCATGGTCTGCGCGCGCTCGATCGACAGGTCCTCGGGCATGATCAAGACCATGCGGTAGCCGCGGATCGCGGCGGCCATCGCCAGCGCAATGCCGGTGTTGCCCGAGGTGGCCTCGATCAGCACGTCGCCGGGCGCGATGTCGCCGCGCTCCTCGGCACGCCGGATCATGCTCATCGCCGGCCGGTCCTTCACCGAACCGGCCGGGTTGTTGCCTTCGAGCTTGCCCAGAATCACATTGCCGCGCTCCCCATTGGCGGGCCCCGGCAGGCGTTGCAGTTGCACCAGCGGCGTCGCGCCGATCACGTCTTCGAGGGTCTTGTAGGCAGGCATGCAGCGATTGTCTCAGCCACGGCAAAGGCGTGTCGGGTGCATGTGATAATCCGCGCCCACGCGCTACCGCGTGCAATTCCTCTCCTGCCCGAGTGGCGAAATCGGTAGACGCAAGGGACTCAAAATCCCTCGCCGCAAGGCGTGCCGGTTCGAGTCCGGCCTCGGGCACCACACCTGCATCTCCCATGCCGTCATTGCCGCCGGTCACCAAAGCATTGATCCTGATTTGCGTCGGCGTGTTCAGCGCGCAGTACCTTTTTCCGTCCGTCCTCGAGGGCCTGTTCGCG
>JANNKS010000426.1:0-3619 GCA_031396425.1 Rhizobacter sp.
CTCACCTCGTTTCCGCAGAGCGTGATGCTCAAGGATGATGAAACGGTGGTGTTTTCGTGGATCGTCTACACCTCGCGCAAGCAGCGCGACCGGGTCAACGCGAAGGTCATGAAAGACCCGCGCCTGGCCGCGATGATGGACCCCAAGAGCATGCCGTTCGACGGCACGCGCATGTTCTGGGGCGGCTTCAAGGGGCTGGTCGAACTGTGAGCGCACCGGTCTTTCCCACCGTCAAGCTGCCCTCCGGCGAGGCCGTACCCGCGCTCGGCCTGGGCACCTGGCGCCTGGGCGAGGCAGCGCGCTCGCAACGCGCCGAAGTGGCCGCGTTGCGGTGCGCCATCGAGATGGGCTATCGCCTGTTCGACACCGCCGAGATGTACGGCGAAGGCGGCGCCGAAAGCGTGCTCGGCCAGGCGATCGGAGACGCGATGCGCGCTGGTGACGTGACGCGCAAGCAGCTGTTCATCGCCAGCAAGGTCTATCCGCACAACGCCAGCCGCACCGGCACGCTGGAAGCGTGCGAGCGTAGCCTGGACCGCCTCGGGCTGGAGGTGCTGGACCTGTACTTGCTGCACTGGCCCGGCAGCCACCCGCTCGCCGAGACCGTCGCGGCGTTCGAGCACCTGCGCGAACAGGGCCGCATTCGCCATTGGGGCGTGAGCAATTTCGACACCGCCGAAATGGCCCGGCTGTGGGGCGTGAAGTCGGGCTCGTCGTGCGCGGCGAACCAGGTTTACTACTCGCTCGCGCAACGCGGCATCGAGTTCGACCTGGTGCCGCGCCAGCGCGCGAAGCGCCTGCCGACGATGGCCTATTGCCCGATCGATCAAGGCACCCTGGCGCAGGCGGCGGCCTTGCAGCCCTTGGCGAAACGGCTCGGCGCGACGCCGGCACAGGTGGCGCTGGCCTGGCTGATTTCGCGCGGCGACGTGATCGCGATTCCGAAAGCCGTGCAGGAGCGCCACCTGCGCGACAACCTCGGCGCCGCGTCGCTGGCGCTCGACCCGGCGGCATTGACCGAACTCGACATGCTGTTTGCGCCGCCGCGCCGCAAACGGCCGTTGACGATGAGTTGAGTTCGGGCGGCGTGCTGCGCCGCCAGGCCGGACTGTGCGCCGGGCCGCGCTGGCCGGCGCGGCCGCGCCGCCGCAGCACTCAACGTCGCGGCAGCGTGTGCGCCGGGTCGGGCCGCCGGCCGGTGAGGGCGCGCCGCACACCCGACTCGAGCACGTTCGGAGCGACCGGTTTGACCCAGTACTCGTAAGCGCCCAGCGCCATCGCCTTGATGACGTCCATGTTGAAGCTGTCGCCGGTGAGGATCGTGACGCGCAGCCGGCGTTCGGCAATGTCCTCGCTGAGCAGGCGCACCACTTCGAGCCCGGAAATGTCGGGCAGGTGCATGTCCAGCAGCACGAAATCGGGCAACTCGGCGCGCACCATGCGCACGCCTTCGAGCCCGGTCGCGGCGCGGATCAGCTGCACCCCCGGGTGGCGGGCCAGGGCTGCCTCGACCACGGCGAAGTTGACCGCCACGTCTTCGATGTACAGCACCTTGCCGCGCAATTCGGCAGCAGGTGGGTCGGTGGGCGGCAGGGATGACATGGGACGCCTTGGCACCGCGGCAATCATCGGCTGACGGCCGCGCGCAAAAACAAAGTATAGGCGCGCCGGTCGCGGTTGGCAGCAGCGATTGGGGCTGCACGCCCGTGCGGCGCGGGCCCGCGGCCCGCCGGCGCGCCTACGGCTCGTTCATGACCTCCCGGATCGAATCGGTCAGCGATGCCAGTTGGGCCATCAGCGCAGCACAGCGGGCGTCGATCTGGTCGCGTCGGGCGGGGGTGCGCAGCGCCGAACATAACCCTGCCGCCGTGTCGGCCAGCCCGGATGCCGCGACGTTGCCGGCGGCACCTTTCAAGGCGTGGGCCCGTGCCATGACGGCGGTCAGATCGCCGCTTGCCAGCGCCTGCGCGAGGTGCGGCGCATCCTGGGCATGGTTTTGTGCAAACAGCGCCAGGATCCGCGCATAGGTTGATACATTGCCGAGCACCCGGGCCAGCCCGAGTTCAAGGTCCAGCCCCGCGATGCGAGCCAGGCGCCGGCGCAACTCGGGGTTGTCCGACGGCGCGGGGTTCGCAACCGCGGCCGGTGGCGACTCCTGAAGCTGCGCCAATGGGGTCGGCAACCACTTCAACAGCGTGGCATAAAGGGCGCGGGGGTTCACCGGCTTGGCAATGAAGTCGTTCATGCCCGCTTCCAGGCACGCAAGCCGATCTTCGTCGAAGACATTGGCGGTCATCGCCAGGATCGGCGTGTCGGCCCGGTTCGGCAGACCGCGAATGGCACGCGTCGCATCGAGGCCATCCATCAGCGGCATCTGCACATCCATCAGGATCAGGTCGTAGGCCGTCGCGCCCACCTTGCTCAAGGCGTCACGGCCATCTACGGCGATGTCGACCGCCAGGCCCGCGGCATGCAACAGTTCGGCGGCGACCTCCCGGTTGGTGGCGTTGTCTTCAACCAGTAAGATGCGTGCGGCCCCATGCCAGGCGCGCAATTCGGCTTCGGGGTCCTGTGTGCCGCTGTCGGCCGCCTGCGGCATGACGCCATGGCCGCGGCCGAGCGTGGCCGTGAACCAGAAAGTGCTGCCCAGTCCGGGCTCGCTTTCGACCCCCGCCTCGCCGCCCATCAGCGCGACCAGTCGCCGGGTGATGGCAAGTCCCAGGCCGCTGCCGCCGTGCTGGCGGGTCGTCGAGGCATCGGCCTGCTCGAAGGCATGGAACAGCCGCGCCAACTGGTGCGGGGCAATGCCGATGCCGGAGTCCTGAACCTCGAAGCGCACCCTGATCCGATCGCCGTTGTCCTCCAGCAAGATGGCGCGCAGGCTGATCGTGCCCTGCTCGGTGAACTTGACGGCGTTGCTGGCGTAGTTGAGCAGCGCCTGGCGCAGCCGCGTCGGATCACCGCGCAGCCACAGCGGCACCGCATCGGGATCGACCTCGATCACGAGCCCCTTGGCCCGGGCCTGGTCGGCAATCAGCGAGCGGACGTGGTCGAGCACCGCACCGAGAGAGAAATTCGTGTCCTCCAGTTCCAGTTTGCCGGCCTCGACCTTCGAGATGTCGAGAATGTCGTTGATCACCGACAGCAGGTGCGCTGCCGCCGTGTCGATGCTGGTCAGCCGCAACGCCTGCTCGGGCGTCGGGTCGCTGCGACGCAGCAGATGGGTCAGGCCGACGATGGCGTTCATCGGCGTGCGGATCTCGTGGCTCATGTTGGCCAGGAAGCTGCTCTTGGCCTGGTTCGCGGCCTCGGCGGCTTGTTTGGCCTTGGCGAGCTCCGTGGTGCGCGACGCAACGAGTTGCTCCAGGTGATGGCGGTGCTTCTCGAGTTCGTCGGCGGCGAGCTTGCGCTCGGAGATGTCGGTGTGCGTGATCACCACGCCGCCCTGCGCCGCTTCGCCCAGCGGCATCACGCTCATGCTGAACCAGCGCTGCCGCTGCGGCGAGTGGCACGGGTATTCCAGGCTGAAGCTGGGCAAGCGGCCGTCCAGCGTCGCCTGAATGCCGGCGAGGGCGCGATATGCCTCTGGCGACGCCGCGTCGATGCCGGCCTGGCAGGC
>JANNKS010000430.1:0-6970 GCA_031396425.1 Rhizobacter sp.
TCGTCGCGCCCTACATCCTGCACTACGGCAGCGAAGCGCAGAAGGCCCGATACCTGCCGCGGTTGGCCAGCGGCGAGATGATCGGCGCGATCGCGATGAGCGAGCCCGCCGCCGGCTCTGACCTTCAAGGTGTGAAGACCACCGCGCTGCGCAAGAGCGATGACCAGGGCGAGTACTTCCTGGTGAACGGCTCCAAGACTTTCATCACGAACGGCTGGCACGCCGACCTGGTGATCGTGGTCGCGAAGACCAATCCGGCGGCAGGCGCCAAGGGCACCTGCCTGCTGCTGATGGAACGCGGCATGCCGGGTTTCGACAAGGGCAAGCGCCTGAAGAAGATCGGCCTGAAGGCGCAAGACACCTCGGAGCTGTTTTTCAACGACGTGCGTGTGCCGGTCGACAACCTGCTCGGCGCCGAAAACCGCGGCTTCATCAACCTGATGGAGCAGCTGCCGTGGGAGCGCATGCAGATCGCCATTTCGGCGGTGGCCAAGGCGCAGGCGGCGATCGACTGGACGCTCGCCTACGTGAAAGACCGCAAGGTGTTCGGCCAGACGGTGGGTGCGTTCCAGAACACGCGCTTCAAGCTGGCAGAGATGCAGACCGAGGTGCAGGTGGCGCAGGTGTTCGTCGACAAATGCCTCACGCTGCTGCTCGAAGACCAGCTCGACACCGCCACCGCGTCGATGGCCAAGTACTGGGTCAGCGACCTGGAGAACAAGGTCATCGACCAATGCGTGCAGCTGTTCGGCGGTTATGGCTACATGTGGGAATACCCGATAGCGCGTGCCTTTGCCGACGCGCGCGTGCAGCGCATCTACGGCGGCACGAACGAGATCATGAAGGAAGTGATCAGCCGCGCGATGGGCCTGCCAGCGCGATGAGCGAACGCACCTTGGCCAGCGAGGCGCAGCCGCCGGGCGACGAGCCGAGGCGCCCGCGCGGGCGGCCGCGCAAGACGCTGGCCGACATCGACGAAGGCAACCGGCGCCGCGAGCTGCTGCGCGCCGCTGCGAAGCTGTTCCGCAGCCAGGGCTACTCGGCCACCAGCACGCGCGACATCGCTGCGGCCGTGGGCATGCAGTCAGGCTCGCCGTTCTATCACTTCAAGAGCAAGGGCGCCTTGCTCTACGCGGTGATGGAAGAGGGCATGCGTTCGGCGCTGCAGCGCCAGGCGGGTGCGCTGGGGGCCGGGCTGGACGAAGAAGCGCTCACGGTCCCGCCGGCCCGCGACGCGGGTGCCGCGGAAACGGGCGCCCACCCAGACCCGCAGGCCGAAGCCGCACAAGCGCGTTTCGCCACGCTGATCCGCACCCACTTCGACATCCTGCTCGGCAAGGGCAGCGACTTCATTCCGGTGATGCTCTATGAATGGCGCTCGCTCAATCCACGCCAGCGTGCCGGCATTGCGCAGCTGCAGCGCGAGTACGACGCGCATTGGCTGCCGGTGCTGGACGCGCTCGCCGCCGCCGGGCGCCTGCGCGGCGACGTGCATCTGGCGCGGCTGTTCATCCTCGGTGCGCTGAACTGGTCGGTGCAATGGTATGACCCGAAGCAGCGCGCGTCGCTCGATGAGTTGACCCAGGGCGCGCTGGATCTGTTCCTGCAGGCATGACGAGCCAAGCACCCCACCCGACCCACTGCAGGCCCAACCCGCGCCGCACCTGAACCAAAGGACACCCCATGGGCCCCTTGCACGGACTGCGCATCATCGAACTCGAAAGCATCGGCCCGGTGCCGATGTGCGCGATGCTGCTCGCCGACCTCGGCGCCGACGTGGTGCGCATCGACCGGCGCGAACCGAGCGGCCTGGGTGTCGCGATGGACCGGCGCTTCGCGATCAACTCGCGCAACCGGCGCTCGGTGGCACTCGACCTGAAAGGCGCGCCCGGCCGCGACGCCGCGCTGCGCCTGATCAACCGTGCCGACGTGCTGCTGGAAGGTTTTCGGCCCGGCGTGGCCGAACGCCTCGGCCTCGGCCCGGCGCAATGCCACGCGCAGAACCCGGGCCTGGTCTACGGCCGCATGACGGGTTTCGGCCAGCAAGGGCCACTCGCGCAGGCGGCTGGCCACGACCTCAACTACATCGCCCTCACCGGCGCCTTGCACGCGATCGGCCGGCCGGGTGAGAAGCCGGTGCCGCCGCTCAACTTGGTGGGTGACTACGGCGGCGGTGCGCTCTATCTCGCCCTTGGTGTGCTTGCCGCACTGCACGAACGCAAGACCTCAGGGCTGGGCCAGGTGGTCGATGCGGCGATGGTCGACGGCGCGGCCTCGTTGATGTCGATCTTCTACGGCCTGAGCGCGGGCGGCGCTTGGGGCGGCGGGCGCGGCGAGAACCTGCTCGACGGCGGCGCACCGTTCTACGACACCTACGCCACCGCCGACGGCCGTTATGTCGCGATCGGCGCGCTCGAGCCGAAGTTCTTCGCCGAACTCGCGCAGCGCATCGGCCTCGACGCGAAGTACGTCAAGCGCCAGCACGACCGCGAGCAGTGGCCCGAGATGCGCGCGGCGATGGCCGCGATCTTCCAGACCCGCACGCGCGACGAATGGTGCACCCAGCTCGAAGGCACCGACGCGTGTTTTGCGCCGGTGCTGAGCATCGAAGAAGCGCCGCAGCACCCGCACGCCAAGGCGCGTGGCGCATTCATCGAGATCGATGGGGTGGTGCAACCTGCGCCAGCTCCTCGTTTCAGCCGTAGCCTGGCGGCACAGCCCGGCACTGCGCCGCAAAGCGGTGCGCACACCGAAGAAGTGCTGACCGAGGCCGGGTTCAGCAGGGCCGAAATCGACGTCCTCCGCGACCAATGACCAAGCCTGCTGAACGGACGGTCTGAGTGCTGAATGCGTCCGGGTGACCCGCGCACTGTTGCACTCGACACCTGCAGCCAGTTCGCGATGCTCGCTTTTCACTGGCCTCAGAAGAGATCGCCCTGGACCGGACTGGTTGTCCATTGAGCGACCTTTTGCGCCCGCAATTGCGGATCGCCCAACTCGTCTCGATCAAAGCAGCTTGCGCGTTACCCGTTGCCACAGTCCACACTGGAAGCGGCCGACGCGCCCGCCTTCGAACGCTACGACGAACGCTTCGACCCGCACACCGGCATGGGCGAGGTGGAGATCTGGATTCCCGTGAAGGCGTGGGGCCGGTGCGTTGATGCGGAAGTCTTCCATGATCCGGGGCGTGGCCCCGAATCATGAAAGTTGGCGGCGCGGCGCCGAACTCAGCTCTCGCAGATCGCCGGCAGCAGCTCACCAATCGGCCCGCGCAGCAAGGCATCGGCCAGATCATCGAGTGGTGTCGGCTGGTCGTTCATGATCACGATGCGCGCCCCGGCGTCTTTCGCCACCGGCACGACGCTGGCCACCGGATAGACCTGCAGCGTGGTGCCGATCGCCAGCAGCAGGTCGGCCTCGCCGGCCACGCGCACCGCGCGCGCGATCACTTCGGGCACCAAGGGCTGGCCGAATGACACGGTGTCGCTCTTGAGGATGCCGCCGCAGCTTTGGCACGGCGGGTCGACTTCACCGGCGCGCACCCGCACGAGCGCGTCCTCCATCGGCGCACGTGCGCCGCAGGCCCAGCACATCACGCGGCGCACCGTGCCGTGCACTTCGATCGTGCGCTGCGCCGAATTGCCGGCGATCTGGTGCAATTCGTCGATGTTCTGCGTGATCAGCGCGTGCAGCTTGCCGCGCGCCTCAAGCGCCACCAGCGCGGTGTGGCCGCGGTTCGGCTTGGCCGTCCAGGCGGGGTGCACCAGGCGCGCCCGCCAGGCCGCCTGCCGCACCTCGGGATCATTCAGGTAGGTCTGCAGCGTCGATTGTTTTTCGGCCGCCGGATTGCGCGTCCACAAGCCTTGCGGGCCGCGGAAATCGGGGATGCCCGAGTCGGTGGAGATTCCCGCGCCGGTGAGTACGACGATGCGCTGCGCGGCGTGCATCCAAGCACGCACCGTGGCCATGACTTCGGGGGCTTGCATGCTTCGGTTCAGGCCACCACCGCGGCTTTGCGCGGCGCCGGCAGACGTTTGGCTTGAACCGGTTCGGCGCGCACCGAGGCCAGCACGATGCGCGTGATTTCCTCCAGCCAGGCATCGCACTGCTCGCGCTTCATCAGGTCGTCGCCGAGAAACGACGACAGCGTGTAGCGGTTCGACAGGTAGAAGTAGCCGAGTGCGGCCATGCTGAGGTAGACCTTCTTCACGTCCAGGTCGGCACGGAACAGCCTCAGGCGCTGGCCCTCGCCGAGGATGCGGCCGAGGATGTCGAGCACCGGCCGCGACAGCTGCTTGACCCGCAGTGACTTGGTGATGTGCCGGCCGCGCTGCAGGTTTTCATTGCTCAACAGGGCGACGAATTCGGGGTGCGCCAGATAGTAGGCCCAGGTGAAGGCGATCAGCGTGCGCAAGGCCTGTTCTGGTGCGCCGATGTCGAGTTCGAGTTGGGATTCGGCCGTGCCCAGCTCGGTGTAGACGCTCTCCAGCACCTCGATGTACAGGCTCTCCTTGCTGGCGAAGTAGTAGTAGATCATGCGGTCGCTCGAGCGCGCGAGCCGCGAAATGCGCTCGACCCGCGCGCCGCTGTAGCCGTGCTGCATGAATTGGTTGCGCGCCGCGCGCAGGATGCGCGCGCGCGTCTGGTCGGCGTCGCGTCTGGGGGAGGGCTTACCCGGCATGCTCTTTGCAATCGTTGCGCGGCATGCTAGATTGAACCGGCAATGAAGTAAACACTTCATTGCCGGCAGCTTGAATGATGGCTCGGTTCGGCAAGACGATGGCGCATGGTTCAAGGGGGTGCGCCGCCGAACCTGTCCGCCCCGTGAAGGTTTGACCCTGGTGCACGCAGCGCGCTTCGAACAACCCGCGACCCTCGCCGAGGCTCTGAAGCTGATGGCGCGAGGTGCCGCCCTGCCGCTTGCCGGCGGTACCGACGTCTACCCGGCCCACGTCGGCCGTGCGCTGCCGGCGCCCTTGGTCGACCTGACGCGCATTCGCAAGCTGCGCGGCATTCGCGCCGAGCCGGATGGGTGGTGGTTCGGCGCCACCACCACCTGGGCCGACGTGCTGCGCGCCGAGCTGCCGGCGTGTTTCGACGCGTTGAAACAGGCGGCGCGCGAAGTCGGCGGCCATCAGATCCAGAACACCGGCACGCTAGGCGGCAACCTGTGCAATGCCTCGCCCGCGGCCGATGGCACGCCGGTCTGGCTGGCGCTCGACGCCCAGCTGGTGCTGCAATCCAGCAGTGGCGAGAGGCGTGTGCCGGTGGCCGACTTCGTGCTCGGCAACCGCCGCACCGCGCGCGCGCCGGATGAGTTGCTGACCGGCATCGTCGTGCCGCATCGCAGCGCCCGGGCGCGATCCGTCTTCACCAAGCTCGGCTCGCGTCGTTATCTCGTGATCGCGATCACGATGGTGGCACTGGTGCTCGAGGTGGATGCGAGCGGCCGGGTGATAGCCGCCGGTGTGGCGGTGGGCAGCTGTTCGGCGGTTGCGAAACGCCTGCCCGCGCTGGAGGCGCGTCTGTTGGGAATGCCGCTTGCCGATGTAGCGCAACTGAGCATCAGCGCCGCTGACCTCGCACCGCTGAGTCCGATCGAGGACGTGCGCGCCACGGCCGCCTATCGGATCGACGCCACGCAGACGCTGCTGCGCCGCGCCCTGCTGGAGCTGGCGTCGTGACGGCGCGCGACGGCGTGGCGGTGCACGTGGTGCCTGTGGTGCGACTCCATGTGAATCGGACGGCACATGAGGTGGTAGCCGACCCGAGCCGGCGTTTGTCCGACGTGTTGCGCGACGACCTGCGCCTCACCGGCACCAAGGTCGGCTGCCACGCCGGCGACTGCGGCGCCTGCACCGTGCTGCTCGACGGCGAGCAGGTGTGCTCGTGCATCGTGGCCCTCGGCCAGTGCGAGGGGCGCAGCGTGATCACCGTCGAAGGCCTGGCGGAAGCCGATGGCGCGCTCTCGCCCTTGCAGCGCGCCTTTGTTGCGTTTGGCGCGGCGCAGTGTGGCATCTGCACCCCCGGCATGTTGATGAGCGCCGAGGCGCTGCTGCGGCGCCAGCCGCATCCGAGCGAAGCCGGGGTGCTCGATGCGTTGGGCGGCGTGTTGTGCCGCTGCACTGGTTATCGCAAGATCGTCGAAGCGGTGTTGTCGGTGAGCCGGGCGCTGCTCGCGCCGCACGATGCGCCGGCCGACCCGCGTGCCGACGTGCCGGCCAGCGCGCTCGGGTCAGGCGAGGCGGTCGGCGCGCGCGTCGAGCGCCTCGACGCGCCGGACAAGGTGCGCGGCATCGCGCTCTACGGTGCCGACACCTGGCCGACCGACGCGCTGGCGATGCGCGTCGTGCGCTCGCCGCACCCCCACGCACGCTTCGCGCTGGGTGACCTGGCGGCGTTCAAACAGCGTTGGCCTGGTCTCACCGATGTGCTGGTGGCGGCCGACGTTGCGAACAACGCGTTTGCGATCTTCCCGGACCTGCGCGACCAGCCGGTGCTCGCCGATGGCGAAGTGCGGTTTCGCGGCGAAGCGGTGCTGGCGCTGGTCGGTGACGAGGCCACCGTGCAGGCCATCGCCGACGCCGATGTGCCGATCGAATACACCCTGCTGCCCGCTGCGCAGGACATGGCCAGCGCACTTGCCGCCGGCCAACGCGGTGAACGGGTTCAACATCGCCACGCCGACAACGTGCTGTGCCGCGGCCGGGTGGTGCGTGGTGATGTCGACGCCGCCCTCGCGGCTGCGCCGGTCCAGGTTACGGCGCAGTTCGAAACGGTCTATGTTGAACACGCGTACATCGAGCCCGAGGCGGGTTATGCCGAGCCGGTGGCTGCCGTGCCGACTGCGGCAATGGCCGCAACCGCGGGCGCAGGCCTGCCGCGTGTGCGAATCTTCGCCTGCACCCAGACACCCTACATGGACCGCGACGAAGTCGCCCACGTGCTCGGCTTCGAACCCAGCCAGGTG
>JANNKS010000456.1:0-1942 GCA_031396425.1 Rhizobacter sp.
GTGACGAGGTGCATTGCTTAGGGGCCCGCACGGGGACCGAACACGCACGCGGCGACTAGTTCGACCGACCCATCTGGCCCCGTGCGGTGCCCTCGCGGGCCCCTTGGCAGCTTGCATTCCCACTTTCGCGCTCAATTCAGATGGGATTTCCGTTTGTTCATCGTCGCCCGTTTGCCGATGCTCGGCTTCGATCCACTGCAACTCGGGCAAAGGAGCGACATGAACGCGATCGTCAGAGCAATCGACGTCGGCTTCGGCTACACGAAGTTCGTCACGGCCTCCGCGAACGGCAAGGTGGACTGCGCCCATTTCGCCTCGCTCGCGTTCTTCGGCCACACCGACGGTGGCACCTATATCTATCCGGAGGGTGCATTTTTTTGCAATCGTCGTTGGTGAAGACCCACCGCCGGCACGGTCTCGACGCCGGATCAGGTCGCGCCTGGCCCTGCAGCGCACCTCTTTGGGGTGCATCTTCAGAATACCGGCGGCCTCAGCAAGGCTGAGCGTGTTGATGGGCTGTCGAGTGCTGGCACGCCAAGTCCGGCGCACACCGCGAAGGGCCCGCAAGGCGTGAATCCGCAATGAGCGCGTCGCTCAGGAGTTGCGGTAGCCGCCTTGGCCGCTGTCGTGGCGACCTGTTCCATGGTCCAAGCCTTGTGGAACGAGGGCCCACTGGTGCCGATGGCAGCGGGCGCAGAATCATCGAAAACCGAGCTCGCCGAGGCCCGCGAGCCCTCGGAGACACACGCACCGAGAGCCGATGCAATGATCGCCAGCCAGGCCTGGGACTTCACGCCCAAGCTCGATGCATGGAAATCGCAGCTCGAAGGCTGTGCATCGGTTCACCCGGCCCCACTGCTGCGAATCGATGGCCCAGGCTTGCAGCTTTGCGTCGGCCGACTCCTTCGTCGAGCCGCCCCCTGTCAAAGAACTGTCATGGAGAGGCGGTATGCTGGCAGGTGGGGGAGCTGTTTGGCTTCGTTCTAAGGGGGTTGTATTTCAAATGACCCGCCTTTGAGTCCGATTGCTCTGATCGCCGCCAATCTTTGAAGGCTGTCGGATGCCTACTGCGGGACTTTCGTGACGAAACTTTCCAAGGTCAAGCGGTGCCTTCACCTGCCGAGGAACGGGAAGGGGCGAGACTTGGTGGTCGGTGACCTCCATGGCCATCGTTCACTGTTCGAAAATGAACTCGACCGACTTGGATTCGACCCGAATTGCGATCGGGTTCTGTCGGTCGGCGATCTGATCGACCGAGGTCCTGAGTCGCTCGCGACATTGGCACTGATCGAAGAGCCGTGGTTCTTCGCGGTGCTTGGCAACCACGAGATGATGCTGCTGAACTTCCTCGGCTACTACGCAAGCCGGCATCATTCAAGAAAATCGTTTCCAACTGGTGGAGGCGAATGGATCAACGAGGCGATATCGACGAACCAAAAGGCGGTGGCAAAGCTGGCTGACCGAATTGCGTCGCTGCCGCTCTCGATCCACGTCGACGGCGACATTCCGTTCAACGTGACACACGCCAGCCTGCACTCTGTCGTCTCCAAGCGGGGCAACCTGACCAACGACGAGACGATCTGTGTCGACAAGGCCGACATCATCACATCGTCCCGGGACACCATCAGCGCAGCGCGGAAATCTGACCTGCTGACCCTGCGATTCACACAACATTCGGTCCAGATCAGCCAGACGCCGTTGTCCGATCTGCCGATCACCTATGCCGGGCACTCGCCGGTCCGGCACGTCACCGTTCACAACTCGTACGTCTACATCGACCAGGGCGTCTGCGTGCAATCGTCGAAGCGGGCTGCCCATGTCCCGCCGACCGTGCTCGACCACCGCGAGTTCGCCTATTGGCTCGGGGGCGTTGCCACTGCGCGCGAACGGGCAGTGCGTGCGTCGATTCGTCCATCCGCAGGCACCGGATCCTTCATTGCTG
>JANNKS010000466.1:0-2762 GCA_031396425.1 Rhizobacter sp.
GGCAGCTACTTCCAGTGCGTCGACTATTCCGCCGTCAGCGACCTGCCTGAAGAGGCCTTTTGCCGATGGCTCACCAGCGAAGTCGGCGTGGCGGCGATTCCGCTCGCGGCGTTCTACAGCGGCGGCTTCGAGCAGAAGCTGGCGCGGTTCTGTTTTGCGAAGAAGGATGAAACCCTGACCACCGCACTCGAACGGCTGTCCAGGCTTTGAACTCAGAGCGGCGCGGTCGTCACCCCTTGTCGGTCGGCGGCAGCTTGCCCGGCCCGGTGGGCAACTCGGGCAGGTCGAGGAAGTCGGAGTTGAGCGCCAAGTCCGGCGGCACCGAACGTTCGTAGCGGCGCGGTGGCTCCAGATCGACCGGCATCGGGCTGGTCATTTCCATGTCGAGCGTGGTCGGCGAGCCGAACTCGCTGGCCCGCGGTTCGGCCCGGGTCGATGCGCTCAGGCGGGTCGCCGGCACGGGCTCGCTGGCATCCATCGGCAGCAGCAGATCAACGCTGCTGCTGTTGGCTTCTGCCGCGGCCCGGGTCGTGAAGTCGCGCGCGACCGAGTAGAGGAACAGCAACTCGCGGTACGCCGGCAGGTCGTAGGCGGCCTCGGTTTCATCGCGCCGGAACAGCGACGCATCGAGTGTTTCCATGACGCGTTGCGGCATGCCCCACAGGCCTTCGAGCTTGACCATGGTCGCGGGGTAGTCTTCGAGCGACTTGCCCTGTTGCAGGTCGGTGTCCCAGTCGGGCGCATAGGCGTTGAAGCGCCGGTTGAACCGTTCGCGAATCCGCTCGTATGCAGCGCGGTCACCGCGGCGCCGGTAGATTTCGAGCAGCTTCAAATAGGGCAACGGGCTGATGCCGCCGGTGCTGCGCACATGGCCCATCAGCAGGTCGATCGCCGCTTCGTCCTGGCCCAGCACCACGAAGAACTCGGCCTGCTGTTCCAGGTCGATCAGCTCCTCGACCGACAGGTCGCGGCGCGGTTCGGGCACCATGTCGGGCGGCGCTTCGGTCAGGCGGGAATCGGCCCACACCGGCAGAGCGCTGTCGGGTGCCGGTGCCATGATGACCGGGGCGCGCTTCGCCGGTGCGGGCGGCGGCATCGGCGGGGCCTGCGACGGGGTTGGCGGCGTCGTGGTCCGCCCGTCGTCCGCAGCATCGTCCTGCGCCGCCGGCGCGCGCGGCTGCGCCCACCATTGGCCGTCGCGGCGCGAACGCGACAGGCGCCACCACAACATCGCCACGGCCAAGGCCAGGCCGGCGCTCAGCAAACCGAGCGCATAGACGAGCGGATTCGTGTAGCGCTCGGCCTCCGCCGATTTCAGGCGCGCCTGCAACGCCACCAGGGTGGTCTGGGTGGCCTGCGATTCGGCGCGCAACCGATTCAGGCTTTCTTCCAGCGCGGCCAGGCGGGCACGTTCCTTCGCGAGATTTTCCGACTGCTCGGTGAGCAGCGCGACCGTGGAATCGATCGCCGACGCCGAACCTGGGGGAGGCAGTGCCGCCGCAGCGGTGGCCGCGGCGCCCGGCGCAACGGCGGGCGCAGTCGCTGGTGCAGAGGCAGCGCCGCGCGCGGCGATCGGAGGGGCGGCCTCAAGCTGAAGACGCGGCCCGGGCGTTCGCGCGGCAGGCCGCGCCTGGCTCGGGGCGGCGGCTTCGGCCTTGCGGGTCGGCGCCGGCGCAGCTTCGGCCACGGTCACCGGCTTGCGCGCCGGTGCGCGTGCAGCGGGCCTGGGTCTGGCGGGCGTTGCCGGCCCGGCGCGCCTTGCAGGTGCCACGGTGGTCGGGCTGGACTGTGCCACGGCGACTGCGGGTGTCGACGGCGCGTCAGCGCGCGCCGGTTCGCTCGGGCTCGATTCGACGATCGACGACTGGGCGAGGTTGACGCTGGGCGGGTCGATGAAAGCGACGAAACGGCGCGAAATCCGATTCGTGCAGCCCAACGTCAGGTTGACCGTGACCACC
Source organism: Rhizobacter sp. (assembly GCA_031396425.1). GTDB lineage: Bacteria > Pseudomonadota > Gammaproteobacteria > Burkholderiales > Burkholderiaceae_C > JAEMQF01. The sequence continues at coordinate 1,959 of JANNKS010000466.1, forward strand.
GGTTCATCGATGCTGACCGTGCTCGTGACGCGCAACAGGCGCTCTGTTGCCGTGCCGCCGGGCTCAACGCTGACCCGAACGCTTTGCGCGGCAAGCCGGTTGTCGCCCGACATCACCTCGGCGACGATGCATTCGGGCACCAGCGTTTCATCGGGTTCGACCCGAACCACGGTCGTGAAATTGAGGTTCTGGCCGAGCACCGTGGGGCTGCTGGCGCGCCCGAACCCGAACCCCTGGGCGGCGCCGGCAGCGAGGCAAAGGAGCGTGCCGAAGGCCAGGGGGTAGGAAGCTCTGCGCATGCGGGCGGGTCGGGTGTCGGTTGGGCCCGCGCACTCTAGCATGAAGCGAGGCTGTTTCAGCAGAGCCGGGACCCCCGGCCGCGGGCAGATTGCCGAGCGCGGCCAGCGGCACCAGGCCACCGCACAGAGCCTGCGATTGTGCGGCGGCCAGGCCGCTTCTGCCGCGAAGGCGCGGCACTCGTGGACAATAGAGGCGCGACAGCGCATCGCGCGGTCACGCTCGCGACAGGAAGTCATGCCCGCACCCGTTCTGACGCCCGACGAACGCTCGCACATCGAGGCCGGCTCGTGGTTCGCCAAGCTCTCGCCCTCGCTGCGCGAGGCGATTCTGGCGCGCTCGGTGGTGCGCCGCCTGCCCGACGCCACCGAACTCAGTTCGCGCGGCGCGAGCGCCGACCAGTGGTGCGGCGTCGCGATGGGCGCGGTGCGCGTGAGTTCGGTGTCGCTGTCGGGCAAGCAGGTCACATTGACCTACGTCGAGCCCGGCACCTGGTTCGGCGACATC
>JANNKS010000477.1:0-2200 GCA_031396425.1 Rhizobacter sp.
CCCAAGCTCGGCGCAGCGGACTTCTCCACAGAGATCAGCCGGCTGCAGGCGCTCAAGCCCGACGTGGTGCTCACCACCAGCTGGGGCGGCGACCTCGACACCTTCGTGCGCCAGGCCGGCCAGCGCGGCCTGCTCAAGCAGGGCGCCACTTTCGTGATGCCGCTGCTCGAAAGTTCACTCGAGCGGCTGGGCGACGCGGTGCCCGACGGCATCATCGCCGGCGCGCGCGGTGACCACTACTGGCTGCACCCCGAAACCGCCAACGACCCCAAGCACAAGGACTTCATCGCCAAATTCAAGGCCAAGACCGGCAACTACCCGATCTACCCCACCTACCACATGGCGCAGGCACTGGTCGGCCTGAAGACCGGCTATGAGGCTGCCATCAAGGCGAACGGCGGCAAGTGGCCTGCCCCCGACCAGGTGGCCGAGGCAATGCGCAAGTCGCAATTCAAGGCCTATGGCCGCACGGTGACGATGCGTGACGACGGCCAGGGCCTGGAAGCGCAACTGCTGGGCATCACCAAGCGCGTGCCCAAGTACCCGTTCGCGGTGCTCGACAAGATGGTGCTGGTGCCGGCCGAGCTGGTCACCACGCCGGTGGGCGAGCAGTCGGTGAACTGGGTCAAGTCGATCAACCCGGCGCTGCTGAAGGTGCTGACCAGCGACCAGCTCAAGACGCACGACCACAAGTAGTCGGCCGAGTTTTCCCGGCGAGCGGCCCGCATGGATGCCAGCCTGATCGCCCTGGCGCTGATGGACGGCGTGTCGTACGCGGCACTGCTGTTCCTGGTGGCACTCGGGCTGACGCTGATCTTCGGCGTGATGCGCATTCTGAACATCGCGCATGGCAGCCTGTACGCCTGGGGCGGCTATTTTGCGGCCACGCTGGGGCTGGTGATCACCAAGTTCGCGCTGCCGGCGTGGCTCTCGTTGCCGGCCTTGTTCGTCGCGGCGCTGGTGATCGGCGGCTTGCTCGGCACGGTGCTCGAGTACACGCTGCTGCGCCGCATCCTCGACAAAGACCCGATCCTCCAGCTGCTCGTCACCTTCGCCGCGTTCATGGTGCTGGAAGACCTGCAGCGCCTGATCTGGGGCGTGCAGCCGGTGTTCGTGTCGGATGTGGTCACGCAGCTCGGCACCTTGAACGTCGCCGGCGTCACCTACACGCGATACCAGCTGCTGGTGTTGCCGGCAGTCGCGATCGCAGCGTTCTTCGGGCTGCGCTGGTTCCTCGGCCGCACCGCGCTGGGCCGGCAGGTCACGGCCGTCACGCACCATCGCGAGGTGGCCACGGCGATGGGCGTGAACACGCATCGGGTGACCTGGCTGACGATTTCCATCGGCGGCGCCCTGGGCGCTCTCGGAGGCGCGCTCGCTTCGCCCACCACCTCGTTCACGCCGGGCATCGGCGCCGACATGATGGTGCTGTCGTTCGCCGTCGTCGCCACCGCAGGCCTGGGCCAGATCGGCGGCGCAGCGATTGCGGCGCTGATGATCGGCTTGGCGCGCTCGTTCGCGATCTACCTGATGCCCGAAGTGGAAGTGCTGATGCCTTACCTGATCATGGTGGGCGTGCTGCTGCTGCGGCCCGAGGGGCTGTTTTCCACCGTGGCCACGCGTCGGATCTGAAGGTGGCGTCCTTGTTGCCGCGCGCACTGTCAAGTTTCAAACGGTTGCCGCTGCTGGTCGCGCTGCTGGTGGCGGCTGTGCTCGGAATGACGCTGATGCTGCCGTGGCTCAAGACACCGGTGCTGTTGGCCCTGGCGAACGGCCTGGCGGTGACCGGCGTGATCGTGTTGATCCGCGCCGGCCAGGTGTCGTTCGGCCACGCGATGTTCGCCTGCCTGGCGGGTTATGGCGTGGCCTTCGTCGGCCGTGCCTGGCACCTCGATGCGCTGTTTCAGATTGCGCTGGGCACGGCGGGTGCCGCGGCAGCCGGCGCGCTGATCGGCCTGTTCATGGTGCGCTACCGTGGCATCTTCTTCGGCATGCTGAACCTGGCGTTTTCGATGGTGCTGTTTTCGGTGCTCGGCAAGTTCGGCGCCGTGACGGGCGGCACCGACGGTTTGCGGTTCGACCGGCCCAGCTTCGCCTTCGTGGCGCTCGAGCGCGAAGGTTTCGAAACCGCGCTGCTGCTGCTTGCGCTGGTGCTGGCGGTGCTCGCCGGCGTGCTGGTGCAGCGCTACTTCGGCAGCGT
>JANNKS010000509.1:0-2248 GCA_031396425.1 Rhizobacter sp.
GTGGCGAACCCCTCGTTCCCGGGTGGTGGCTTCTTCGGCGAATCGAAGGCCGACATCCTGGCGCTGGCGATGCGCCATGTGCCCGAGTGGGTGGCGCCGTTCGTCACCGTCGATCGTGCCGAGTCGCCGCAAGCCTCGCCAGAGCAGGAATGCGCCGCGGCGCTGCGCACGCTTGCAGACGCCGGCCTCGCCCTGCCGGTGGTCGCCAAGCCCGATCTGGGCTGCCGCGGCGCGGGTGTGAAACTGGTGCGCAGCCGCGACGACCTGCAGGCCTACATCGAAGCATTTCCGCGCGGCGCGCGCCTGCTGCTGCAGCGCCTGGTGCCGTTCGAAGGCGAAGCCGGCATCTTCTATTGCCGCCGGCCGGGTGAACAGTGCGGCCGCATCGTGTCGATCACGCTGAAATATTCTCCGTACGTGTTCGGCGACGGGCAGCGCACGTTGCGCGAACTGATCCTCGGCGACCCGCGGGCCGGGCGCTTGGCGCACCTGTACCTGCGCCGGCACGCAGCGCGGCTGGACACCGTGCCCGAAAAGGGCAGCGCGATACGCCTTGCGTTTGCCGGCAGCCACAGCCGCGGCGCGATTTTTCGCAATGGCACGGCACTCGTCACGTCGGAGATGGAAGCGCGATTCGATGAGATCGCGAAGCGCCTGCCCGAATTCCATTTCGGCCGCTTTGACGTTCGATTCGAACAGTTCTCGGCGCTGCAACTGGGGCGCGGTTTCACGATCGTCGAAATCAATGGCGCGGGTGCCGAAAGCACCCACATCTGGGACCGGCGTACCGGCCTGGTGGAAGCCTGGCGTGCGCTGATGCGGCAGTACCGCTGGTTGTTCGAGATCGGCCAAGCGAACCGCGCGCGCGGCCACCGCACGATGAGCGTGGCGGAATTCATCCGCGCTTACCGGCGCGAGAAATTCCTGACGCCGCTGTACCCGCCGACCGATTGAATCGCTGCGCCGTCGCAGCCGCGCGTAAGGCGGCGCGCCGTGCGGCGACTACCGGTTATCGGGCCAACCGGCCCTTCACGCCGAGACTCTGCCATGCATCAACTCGCTGGCGCCGCTGCCTCTCATGGGCCTGCGTCTGCGCCGATACCCGCTGCCGTGATTCCGCTGCGTGCGCTCGCGTCCGGCCCCTTGACCTCGGATCGCGATGCGGACGCCGAACGGCTGCTGCGCTTCAACCGCGATCTGCTCGACCAGGCCCTTGACCTGGTGGCGCTGCACGACCGCCCGCACGCGCCGCCCTACGCCAGCCATGCCGGCGCCCACCTGCGCCATGTGATCGAACACTACGAAGCCCTGCTGCTGCGCCCGCTCGGCGAACCGCTGGCGTACGACAACCGGCCGCGCGATCGTGAACTCGAGCGTTGCACGCTGCGCGCCCGTGCGCGGCTGCTGAGGTTGCAGCAGCGCCTGCAGGGCTGGACACGGGCGACGCTCGACACGCCGGTGCGCGTGTTGAGCCGCGGCGGCGTGCTGGGCGAGTTCGAAATCGCCACCGTGTCGTCGCTCGGCCGCGAACTGATGTTTCTGGCCAGCCACGCGGTGCACCACTTCGCGTTGCTGACGGCGTATTGCCTCGAGCACGGCCTCGCGATGGGCACCCACTTCGGCAAGGCGCCGGCGACGGTTGCGCACGAATTGCAGGCCTGAACCACACCGCTCCACACCACTTCGCGAATCACGCGACGCATCGATCGAAAGGACTCCCTGTGTTCCACGCCATCGCCCACTCGTACCGCCGCCGCACCGCGGCTGCCCTCGGCGCCGCCGCGCTGTTCTTCAGCGGCGCCGCTCTCGCGGCCCCACCGATCAACACGCTCAAGGGCGGCGTGTTCGGCGGGCAGGGCGACGTGGCGATCCTCGGCCATGACCCGGTCGCCTACTTCACCGACGGCAGGCCGGTGAAAGGCCAGGACGAATTCGTCACCGAATGGATGGGCGCGAAGTGGAAGTTCGCCACTGCCACCCACCGCGACCTGTTCAAGAGCAGCCCCGAACGCTATGCGCCCCAGTACGGCGGCTACTGTGCGTACGGCGTGTCGCAGGACAACCTGGTGGGCATCGAGCCCGACAAGTTCAGGGTCATCGACGGCAAGCTCTACCTCAACTACAACGCCAGCGTGCAGGCCACCTGGCTGAAAGATCCCGCGGCCTATATCAAGCTGGCCGACGCCAAATTCCAGGCGCTGCTCAAGAAGTGAGCGGCGCTGCGCGACCAAGGAGACCCCCATGAACT
>JANNKS010000513.1:0-11596 GCA_031396425.1 Rhizobacter sp.
AGAGGCGACGCAGTGCAACCCGCAACTGGTGCAGATGTTGTTCCGTGTAGATACCGCTCGCGATATAACTCGCTTTGTGCAGGGCATGGGCCAGACCATTGGCCACCACCGCGCGGAACGCCGTGTCAAGGCCGTCGCTGCGGGTCAGTTGCGGCGCGCTTGCCTTGTGCGGCGGCGCGGGCGGGTTTGCCGGATCCTGCGGGAGGCGCTCGCCGCGTTCGGCCTTGCTGCGCACCTCGAGCCACACGCCGTGGCGCGCCACCCAGCGGCTCGCCACGCTTGTCACGGCACTGGGTGAACCGCGCAGCAACTCGATCTCCAGTTCGCACACTGGCATGCGTCGCGCGCCGGCGATGATGAAGCCCACGTCGAAGGCGAGTTCAACGCTGCCCTCGGGTGTGCGAACCGGTCGGTGGCAGCGCAGGATGTCGGTGCGGAACAGCGCGCTGAGGGCCGCCGAACGTTCGTCTCCCTCGGCCCGGAGCGCGCGCGCCAGCAGGGCGCCGCCCTCGGTGCCCTCGTGCAGGGCCAGGTCGGGCTGCGAGGATTCGGCGTGCACGCCCGCCTTGCGGCGCGGGACTACCCCGCCCAGATGACAGCGCCTCGATCGGCATCAACACGCGATGCCATTCACACGCTGGTGATCGCCCTGCCGTGCAATACAGTGGCGGCTGCGTCGCCTCGCGGTGATCGCGCTTCCCGATGCCGAGCCCCCAACACCTGCTGAACCAGACCCTGCGCACGTTTGCCCGCCTGTGGGCGTTTCTGCGCGAGCTCGCCGGCGTGCTGGCGCCGTGCCGATTCAGCCTCTTTGTGGTGGTGGCCGGCGGCGCGTTGTTGTTGAGCGTGCCGCAGGGCCGCGAGTTGACCGTACGGCTGCCCGACGAAGGAGCGGGCAAGATATTTCTGTTCTACCTGTGTGTATTCATCTGGGCGTTTCAGAGTTGGTATTGGGCCCGTTTCATTCTCGACGCCTGGTTCGGTGACGAGCGCGAGGTGGCCGACGCGGGCAAGCGCCTGCCGCTGCGCCTGTCATGGCTGGTCGACCACGTGCCACGCGCGGTCGGATTCCTCGCCTACGCGGTGGCGGTGCTCGCTTGCCTCGTCCCGGGCAAGGACGCCACTGCCTGGATCGGCCTTTCATTGCTTCCCCAGGGCCTGCTGTTCTATGTTCTGCTGGTCAGACGCCGCGACATGGTGTCCGGCCTGGTTCGGAAGTTTCCCGCAGCAAGTGCGGCCCTGACCCCGCCTGCGCCCGCGGGCGCCGCAGCCTTGCGCGCCTTGTCGCCGTTGTCGCGGTCGATCTTCCATGTGACCCTGGTCGCCGCGGGCGGCCTCACGGTGTGGGCGGGTCTGAACCCGGTCGGCATGGGTGGGTTCTTCGGCTCGAGCGCTTTGCCATTCCTCGGCTTTGCCGCGATCGTGCCGGTGGGCAGCTTGGCGGTGTATCTCGGGCGTGACGGCGGCGCCGCGCGCCTGGATCGGCCGGAGCGCCGCCTGGGTCGGCCCGACCGCCCCTATCCGGTGGTGAGCTTGCTGGTGGGCATGGCCCTGGTGTTCAGCCTGTGGGTCGACAACCATGCGGTGCGTGTGCTGGCCGATCCACCTGCGGCGCAGGCCGTGCCCTTGCCGGTCGCAATCGACCGCTGGTCGGATCAAGTGGCGTCACAGCCGCCGGATCGTCCTGTCGACCTGGTGGTGGTCGCCACCGCGGGGGGCGGAATTCGCGCTGCGTACTGGACCGCCACGGTGCTCGGCGCCTTGCAGGATCGTGCGCCGCTGTTTCGGCGCCAGCTGCTGGGCATCAGCGCGGTGTCGGGCGGCAGCGTGGGGGCGGCGACATTCGTCACCTTGCTGTCGCGGCCGCAACTGCCGCCGCAGTATCTGCGCTGCGCACCCGAAGGTGCGAGCCCGCCGGTGCAAGCCACCTGGACGCCCGGCCCCTTCGAGTGCGCCGGCCAGGCCGTGCTGTCAAGAGACTTCCTTGCGCCCACCACGGCGGCATTGTTGTTCTCTGATCTGCTGCAGCAGTTCATTCCGGTCGCGTTCCTGCCCGACCGCGCGCGCGCCCTGGAACAGGCCCTGGAACAGGCCTGGCCGGCGGCCGGATTCGAGGCGTCGCTGTGGAGTGCGCGCCCGTTCGGCCAGTGGTGGGCGCATGACGGGCACCTGCCCGCGCTGCTGTTGAACGGCACCCATGTCGAAACGGGCAAACGCATCATCCACAGCGCGTTGCGAATCGATGCCCAGACATTCCCCGACGCGTTCGACTTCACCCGGCTTCTCGCGGCGCCCGTCCGGCCGAGCACCGCGGCGCTGAACAGCGCGCGCTTCACGTTCGTATCGCCGGCCGGCACGCTGGGGTCGAACGGCCGGATCGTCGACGGCGGCTACTTCGAGAATTTCGGCGCCCAGACCGCAGCCGACCTGCTGCGCGCTGCATTGCGGCATCTGCAGCCCCAGGGCAAGCGGGTGCGCGCGATCGTCGTGCTGATCAGCAACGAACCCGCGCTGGCGCTGCAGGAACTGCCGACGACCTTCGGCGCTGCCGGCCCTGCACCGCTGGGCCCGCTGGTGCGCAGCGGGCCACAGTGGGGCAGTGAAGCGCTCAGCCCGCTGTGGGCCCTGTTCAATGCACGCGAGGCCCACGCCATCCTGGCGACGCACGCGCTGCGCGACGCGGCGGGCCCGGACGGCGTCTTCTTTCACTTCCACCTGTGCCGCGACGCCCAGGCGATGGAACCCGCGCTCGGCTGGGTTCTGGCGAAGGGGTCGGAGCAATGGATGCGGGCCCAGCTTCGCACGCCGAACTGCGGCAATGCCGCGCAGCTCGATCAGCTCGTCAAGATGCTGACGAGCGCGCCGCCCTGATCGGGCCGGTCAGCGCCGGGTGCCTGCGGTGCCAGTCGGTGACGCGCTGGAACGCACGCGTGGCACGCACCAGCAGCGCCTCGTCGAGGTGTCGGCCCACGACCTGCATCGCCACCGGGGTGCCTTTGGGCGTGAAGCCGGCCGGGAAGGTCATCGTCGGGCTGCCGGTGGTGTTGAACGGCGCGGTGAATTTCACCAGCACTTCGAACGCAGTCGGGTCGGAGCCCAGCGTTTCCATCTGCGCCATCGTCGGCGACGCCATCGGCTGGGCCGGAATCAGCAGCAGGTCGATCGTTTCGAACAGCGCCGCCACGCGGCCCGCGAACTGTCGTCGGCGCAGCCAGACCTTCTGCAGGTCGAGCGCAGTCACGCCGCGCCCCATCTCGATGAAGCCGCCCAGCCCGGGGCCGTAGGCTGCGCGCTGCGACGGGAAGGTGGCCTGGTGTGCGACCGCAGTTTCGACGGCGCATTGCGGGCCCCAGTCGCGAATCACGTCCAGCGGGTCGGGGAACTGCACGGTACGCAGCTCGGCGCCGAGCGAGGCGAAGACTTCCCTGGCGTCGTGCATCGCGGCGGCCATCACCGTGTCGACACCCACCGATGTGTAGAGCGGGTCGATGCCGATGCGCACGCCGTGCAGGTCGCGGTCGGTGCCGGCCAGGTAGTCGGGCACGGGCTCCTGGCGCGCCGTCGGGTCGCGCGGGTCGGCGCCGGCGATGATGCCCAGCATCGCGCCGGCATCCGCTGCGCTGCGGCACATCGGGCCGATGTGGTCGAGCGAGGCGGCGAGTTCGTACGCACCATTGACCGACACGCGGCCCCAGGTGGGCTTCAGGCCGGTGACGCCGTTCGCGGCGGACGGAAACCGGATCGAGCCGCCGGTGTCGGTGCCGAGCGAGCCAAAACACAGGCCCGCCGCCGTGGCCACGCCTGAGCCGCTGGACGACGCACCCGACCAATGGTCGACATGCCAGGGGTTCACGGGAGAGCGGATGTCGGGGTGGTGGTCGGCGAACGCGCCTTCCGTCATCTGCAGCTTGCCCAGCAGAATGGCGCCTGCATCGCGAAGGCGCGAGACGACGGTGCCGTTGAACTGGGGGACGAAGTTGCGGTGCATGGGCATGCCCGCTGCAGTGGCGATGCCCTTGGTGAAGCACAGGTCCTTCACGGCGATGGGTACACCGTGCAGGGGCCCGAGGATGCGGTGCTGCATCAGCAGCTTTTCGGCGTCGCGCGCCTGCGCGAGCGCCAGTTCGGGCGTCACCAGCGCGTACGAGCCCAGGCGTGGGTCGAGCTGGGCGATGCGCTCGAGCATGCTGTGCGTCAGCTCCACCGGCGAGAGCTTGCGCGTGTGCAGGAGGCGGGTGAGCTCGGAGATTTCGAGGAAGAAGATCTGCTCGTCGGTCATGAGCGTTCGCGCTGCATCACGCAGTCTTCGCTTCGTGCAAACCCAGCTCGCGCACCATCGCTTCGCGCATCACGAACTTCTGCGCCTTGCCGGTTGCGGTGAGCGGGAACGCGGGCACGAAGCGGATGTGGCGTGGCACTTTGTAGTGCGCAATCTGGCCCTGGCAGAACGAAGTGATCTCTTCCACGCTGGCGGTCTGGCCCGCCTTCAGAACGATCCAGGCGCAGATTTCTTCGCCATAGCGCGCATCGGGCACGCCGAACACCTGCACTTCCTGCACCGCCGCATGGCGCAGCAGGAATTCTTCGATCTCGCGCGGGTAGACGTTTTCGCCACCGCGGATCAGCATGTCCTTCATGCGGCCGACGATGTTGCAGTAACCCTCGGCGTCGATCGTCGCCAGGTCCCCGGTGTGCATCCAGCCCGAGGCGTCGATCGCCTCGCGCGTGCGTTGTTCGTCTTCCCAGTAGCCGCGCATCACCGAGTAACCCCGCGTGCACAGCTCGCCCGATTGGCCGACCGGCACGATTCGGCCCTGCGCGTCGACGATCTTCACTTCCACATGCGGGTGGATGCGACCCACGGTCGACACGCGCCGCTCCAGCGGGTCATCCACACCCGACTGGAACGAGATCGGGCTGGTCTCGGTCATGCCGTAGGCGATCGTGACCTGGCTCATGTGCAGCCCGCTGACCACACGCCGCATCGTCTCGATCGGGCAGGGCGCGCCCGCCATAATGCCGGTGCGCAGCGTGCTCATGTCGTGCTGCGCCAAAGTCGGGTGGGCGAGCATCGCGATGAACATCGTCGGCACGCCGTGCAGCGCCGTGCAGCGGTGGCGCTGGATCGCGGCGATGGTCTGTGCGGCGTCGAAACTCTCGCCCGGAAACACCATCGTGGCACCACTCGCCACGCAGCTCAGCACGCCCAGCACCATGCCGAAGCAGTGGTACAGCGGCACCGGAATGCAGAGGCGATCGTTCGCGCCGAGCGCCATCGCGTCGGCGCAGTAGCGCGCGTTGTTGACGATGTTGAAATGCGACAGCGTGGCACCCTTGGGCGAGCCGGTGGTGCCGCTGGTGAACTGGATGTTGATCGCGTCGTCCGGGTCGAGCTCGGCCGACAGCCCCGCCAGGCGCATCGCGTGCGCCGGTCCGGCGTTGCGGATGAAGTCGCTGAATCCCTGCGCGCGCGCGGGCACCGGCGCGTCCTTGCCGTGGTCCGGCAGCACGATCACGTGTTTGAGGTGCGGCAGCCGGCGCGATTCGAGCAACGGCTCGGTGCCGGGCCGGTCCAGCTCAGGGGCCAGGCCCTTGAGAATGCCGAGGTAGTCGCTGCTCTTCAGCGAACGCGCCATGATGAGTGCGCGGCAACGCACCTTGTTCAGCGCATATTCGAGTTCCGAGCTGCGGTAAGCCGGGTTGATGTTGACCAGGATCGCGCCGATGCGCGCGGTGCCGAACTGCACCAGCAGCCACTCGACACGGTTCGGCGCCCAGATGCCGACGCGGTTGCCGCGCCGGATGCCCAGCGCCAGCAGGGCAGACGCCACTTCGTCAGAGCGTCGCTGCAGGTCATACCACGACAACGTGATGCCGTCTGCCGCGAAGACCGCCGCGTCGCGCGAGCCATGGTGGCCCACGCACTTGTCGAGCGCTTGAGACACGGTGCGAAAGCGCAGTGGGTCGTCGGTGACGCCCGACACGTAGGACAGGGTTCCTTGCGGGCGCAGGCGTTCATCGGAACCGCCACGCACCCAGCCCGAGCTGAAGGGATTGCGCGCCGCCGTGTTCATCTAGTACTTGCGCCAGTCTCCGGTCTGCTCAAATGCATGCGCAGCACGGTAGATCGTCGACTCGTTGTAGTGCTTCGCGACCAGCTGCAGGCCCACTGGCAGGCCATTGCTCAGGCCGCAAGGCACGCTCATTGCGGGGTGGCCGGTCACGTCGAACGGGCAGGTGTTGGCGAGCATCTCGAAGCCGCGCTGGCACCACAGCGCCAGCGGCGCGTTCGCCGGCGGGATCGGCGTGGCCTTCATCGGCGTGGTGGGCATCAGCAGCAGGTCGTAGCGCGACAGCGCGTCGTCGTAGCTCTTGGACAACAGGCGGCTCAGGTTCTGCGCCTTCGCGTAAAAGTGGCCGCGGTAGTTGCGCATGAAGTATTCGCCCGCGAACATCGAGATCTTCAGTGTGCGCGACAGCTCGTTGGCGCGCGCGCGCCAGTTGCTGTGGGCGTCGAGCAGGCTGGTGGTGTACAGGCCCTTCCAGTTGAAGCCCATGCCGTTGCCGTGCATCATCTGCGCCTGCAGGCCTTCCAGTGCAATCGGCGTCCAGATGGCGGGGCCGTCGCGGTGCATCGCCACCGACACCTCCTCGACCGTCGCGCCCAGGTTGCGAAGCCGCGTTGCGGCGTCGCGCACCTTCTGGTCCACATCGGGTTCGCTGTTGTCGTGGTTGAAGCCTTCCGTCAGCACGCCGATGCGCAGGCCGGCCACACCGCGGCCCAGCGCAGCGGTGTACTTGTCGACGCGCACGTTGTACTGGCGCGGGTCGAGGCCATCGGCGCCCGCAATCACCTCGAGCAGCAGTGCGTTGTCGGCCACCGTGGTCGTCATCGGGCCGGTGTGGTCGATCGTCGCCTCGATCGGCATCACGCCGGTGTAGGGCACCAGCCCGTGGGTCGCCTTCATGCCGTAGGCGCCGCACCAGCTCGACGGCATGCGGATCGAACCGCCCTGGTCGCCGCCGATGGCCATCTCGATTTCGCCGGCGCCCACCAGGGCGCCCGAGCCCGACGACGAGCCGCCCGCCGCATAGCCGTAGCGGTAGGGGTTGTGCACCGGGCCGTGTGCCGAGGTGTGGCTGCCGCCCGAGAGGCAGAAGTATTCGCAGTGCGCCTTGCCGACGATGGTGCCGCCGGCGTCGAGGATGCGCGTCACCACGGTGGCGTCGACGTCGGGCACATAACCTTCGAGTGACGAGGCGCCGTTCATCATCGGCACGCCGGCCAGGCAGACGTTGTCTTTCAGCACGACGCGCTTGCCGCTCAGCGGCCCATGCGCGGCGCCGCGCACTTCGGCCTTCACAGCCCAGGCGTTCAGCGCGTTCTGGTCTGCGCTGGGCCGAAAGCCGGGGGTGCGCGGGTAACGCACCGGTGGCAGGTTGTCGGGCAGCTGGGTCAACCGGTCGTAGGAGGCGAAAGTGCCTTCCATGACGTCGAGGTATTCCGCCACCTCGGTGCGCGACATGCTCATGTGCAAGGACGCAACGATTTCCTGAAGTTGCTCAACGGTGGGTCGTTTGACGGTGGACATGGTCCCCCCTGGTGATGCGGCCGGCGTGGTGGTGGCGGCGGGTGGGCGGATGCCGGCCGTGCCTGATGATGAGTGCGGTGCGACGGGCGCCGATGAGCGCGCTGCAATCGCTGCGCTTTCGGGTGATGACGGCGCGGGGGGGCGTGGGCTGCCGCTGCCCGCCCCGGTGGCATTGGTGTTCTGCCGTGCAGGAACCTGGCTCGTCGAAGTCGACTGGCGGGTGCTGCCCTGCGTTCCACCGCGCGTCGGCCCCATGCCCAGCATCTCGGCAAAGTCGCCGCCCTGCAGGCCATCGACGCGCATCTCGCGCGCGATGCGGCCGCGTTCCAGCACCAGCACGCGGTCGGCCACGTCGAGCACCAGGTCGAGGTTCTGCTCGACGATCAGCATCGACAGCCCCTGCGTGCTGCGCAACCTGGCCAGCGTGGCGCCGATCTCCTGCACGATGGACGGCTGGATGCCTTCGCTGGGTTCGTCAAGCAGCAGCAGCCAGGGGTCGGGCACGAGCGCCCGGGCGAGCGCGAGGATCTGCTGTTCACCGCCCGAGAGCGCGCCGCCACGCCGATCGAGCAGCGCCTCCAGGCGCGGGAACGTGTCGACGACGCGCTGCACCGCCTGCGCCTCGGTCTCACCCGAATCGGCGCGCCACGCCAGGCGCAGGTTCTCGAGCGCGCTCAGGCCCGGCAGAATGCCTCGGCCCTGCGGTACATAACCCACGCCCATGCGGCTGCGCGCATGGGCTGCGCCGCGGGTCACGTCAACCCCGTCCATCGTGATGCGCCCGCCGGTGGCGGGCAGCAAGCCGGTGAGCGTCTTGAGCAGCGTCGTCTTGCCCATGCCGTTGTGGCCGACGATGCCGATGGCTTCGGCCTCGTGCACCTGCAGCGAAATGCCGTGCAGCACCGGCACGTGGCCATAGCCGGCGCGCAGTTCGGCGACGTCGAGCACCAGGTCGTGGCGCTGCGGGGTGCCGGCCTGGCCGCCCGGGTCGTCGGCAACGGCGTGGTGATCGCGCTTCATGAGCATCCCCCACCCGCAATGTTTTCGGCATCTGGTTTCACTTGGCTCGATTCCCGATGTAGACCTCGCGCACCCGCGCATCGCGCAGCACTGCGTCGACGGCGCCTTCCATCAGCACCGCACCCTGGTGCAGCACGGTGACACTGCCGCCGAGCATCTTGACGAAATGCATGTCGTGGTCGACCACCACCACGGTGGCGGTCTGGTTGATGCGCTGGATGAGGGCGATGAGTTTTTCCGTCTCGGCGCCGGTGATGCCGGCCGCCGGTTCGTCGAGCAGCACCAGCCAGGGTTTTTGCACCAGCACCAGACCGAGCTCGACGATCTGGCGCTGGCCATGCGCCAGCTCGCCGACGCGCCGGCGCGCAACGGCGCCCAGGTCCAGCTCGGTGATCACGTGGTCGACTTCGTTGGCCGAGCGTTCGCGGCCGTGCACGCGTTTGGCGGCGAGCCAGATGTTTTCCCAGGCGGTCAGGCCGTTCATCACGGAAGGCACCTGGGTCTTGATGCCCACGCCCAGGCGCACGATTTCGTACGGCCGCCAGCCCGTCACGTCCTGGCCGCGAATGAAGACGCGACCGTGCGATGGGTTCAACGGCAGCTGGCCGGTCAGGCATTTGAACAACGTGCTCTTGCCTGCGCCGTTCGGCCCGATCAGGCAGCGCAGCTCGCGTTCGCGCAGCGTGAGGTTGACGTTGTTGACCGCCAGCACGCCCCCGAAGCGCATCGACAGATCGCGCGTTTCAACGACCGGCTCGCTCATCTTGATTCGCTGTTCGTACCGCGCCGGCGCCGGCGCGTTCCGCCCGTCGCCTGGCGGCTCGCCCCGGCCTGGCTGTGGCGCTCGCGCCAGGCCGCGAACGCCGGCGCAATGCCGCGGGGCACCAGCAGCACGACGAGGATCAGGATGACGCCCAGCACCAGCGAGTTGTCGATCAGGGTCTGCGTGCCCAGCAGCAGCTTGAGCATGCCCAGCACGGCTGCGCCGAGCATCGGCCCGACGAGGGTGCCCAGGCCACCGGCCACGACCCAGATGATGACCTCGGCCGACTGGCCCAGGCTGAACACCGTGGGCGTGACGATCTCGGCCCAGTTGGCGAACAGGCAGCCCGCCAGCCCAGCCATCGCGGCGGTGATCGTGAAGATCGCGGTCTTGTAGGCCGGAGCGTTGTAGCCCAGCAGTTCGGCGCGTGCCTCGTTTTCGCGGATGCCGATCAGCACCCGGCCGAACGAGCTGGACAGGATCCAGCGCGACAACAGGTAGCAGCCGAGCAGGCAGACGATCGTGACGTAATAGAACGGCGTGCCGAAGATCGTGATGCTCGTATCACCCGGCACATTCAGGATGGGGAAGGCCGGTATGCCGTTGAAGCCACCGAGCCGGGCTGCGCCGATGCGATACGCATCACCCGCGGTCTGGTTCATGAATTTGAACAGGATCAGCGTCACGACCAGCGTGATCACGCCCATGTAGACGTCGCTGATGCGGCCGTAGAACATCATCGCGCCCAGCACCGCCGCAACGAAGGCCGGAATGATCAACGCGAGCAGCAAGGCAGCGGTGCTCTCGCCGGTGTTCATCGCCGTGATCGCGTAGGTGTAGGCGCCCAGCCCGAAGTAGGCCGCGTGGCCGAAGCTCAGGATGCCCGCGTAGCCCCACATCAGCCCGAGCGACAGCGCAAAGAGGGCCCAGATGCACAGCAGCGTGGGCGTGCTGCTTTCCGTGATGAACGGCATCAGCACCAGCACGACGGCAAAGGCAATGAACCAGCCCCAGCGCATGCGGCCGGCGGCGCCGAATTTATCCGTCATAGGTAAACCTTCGCGCTTCGCGCTACGGTATTCGCCTTGGGAGCGGCCCGGCGGCTCATGTGGAGTTCTTGAAGAAGCGCCCGGTGATGCCCTGCGGCATCAGGCGCAGCAGCACGATCGCCAGCGCCAGCATCGCAATCTCACCGATCACCGGCGTCGAGCCAAACGACACCAGCTGATTGATGGTGCCGAAGATCACCGAACTCGACAGCGTGCCGGCAATCACCGACGCCCCCCCGGTGATGACGGTGATGAAGGCTTTCGCGATGTAGGCGCCACCCGACGACGGCAGCAGTCCGGTGAGCGGCGCCAGCACGCCGCCGGCCAGCCCCGACAACGCCGCGCCGGCGGTGAAGGTCCACATGTACACCATCTTCGGGTTGTAGCCCAGCGTGGCTGCGACATCGGCGCTTTGCATCGCACCGCGGGCGATCAGCCCGACGCGTGTGAAGCGCAGCAGCAGCCACAGGCCCAGCACCATCAGCACTGCAATCAGGATGATGAACAGGTTGTAGCCGCCCATCTGGAAGTCGCCCAGCGCGTAGCCCGGAATCGGCGCGGGCACGCTGATGGCGGTGTTGCCGAAGATCAGCGTCACGATGCCGATCATCAGCAGGGACAGGCCCCAGGTCGCAAGCATGGTGTCGATCATGCGGCCGTACAGGTGCCGCACCACGATGCGCTCGACGATCAGGCCGAACAGGCCCACCACCAGCGGGGCGAGCACCAGCATCGAAAAATAGATGTTGATGCCTGCCTTCGCACAGGCGATGGTGGTGTAGCCGCCGATCATCACGAATTCGCCGTGCGCAAGGTTGATCACCCGCATCATCCCGAACACCACCGCCAGCCCCGCGCTGGTGAGCGCGAGGAAGGCGATCATGTAGAAGATCTCGAGAACGACGACGGCGGCGTAGTCCATGGGCCTGCTGGGTGCAGCGGTGGCGTCAGACCTTGACTTCGAACTGCTTGTTTTCTGCCGGGTTCTTGATCAGGTCGCAGAACTGCGCGGTGTCGGACGGCGGGCGGGCCTTGAACTCCTGCTTGATCGCGCAGAGCTTGGTGTTTGGAGTTCATCTGATGTTTGAATTTTGCTGTTTGATGTTTCATTGCCGCGTCTCTTTCCAAATGTTCACCGCCACCGTGTTCGTCTGGCGCGCGCCCGGCTCGTC
>JANNKS010000526.1:0-8434 GCA_031396425.1 Rhizobacter sp.
TCGCAAACCCGGGGGGCCGGCTGGTGCCGGGCATGTTCGTGCAGATGCAGTTCATGGACATGCGCAACCGGAAGGCGCTGCTCGTGCCCACCGAAGCGATCATCCAGACCGGCACACGCACGGTCGCGATGCTTGCCGAGGCGAACGGGCGCTTCCGGCCGGTCGAGGTGGACATCGGCATCGAGAGCGCCGGCCAGACCGAGATCAAACGGGGCCTGCAGGCCGGCCAGCGCGTCGTCGTGTCGTCGCAGTTCCTGATCGACTCGGAGGCCAGCCTGCGCGGCATCGAAGCCCGCCTCAACGTGGAACCGCCGCCGATCGCGGCCAATACCGCACCACGCCATCAAAGCGAGGCCAGGGTCGAGAACGTCGGGCGCGACGCGATCACGCTCTCGCATGGCCCGATCGCATCGTTGAAGTGGGGTGCCATGACGATGGACTTCAAGCTGCCGCCCAAAGGCCTGCCGCGCGGTGTCGCTGCCGGTGACGAGGTGAGCTTCGAGTTCTACATGGACGCAGACAGCCTGCCGCAGATCACCAGCCTGTCGGTGCTGGCGCCGGTGCCGAGGCCACAGGGCGCGGCGTCCGGAGCACGGCGATGATCGCGCAGCTGATCCGCTGGTCGATCACGAACCGAATGCTGGTGCTGCTGGCCACCGTGATGCTCAGCGCCTGGGGTGTGGTCTCGGTGCTGAAGACGCCGCTCGACGCGCTGCCCGACCTGTCGGATGTGCAGGTCATCATCCGCACCACCTACCCCGGTCAGGCGCCGCGCATCGTCGAGAACCAGATCACCTATCCGCTCACGACGACGATGCTGTCGGTGCCGGGCGCAAAGACGGTGCGCGGGTACTCGTTCTTCGGCGACTCGTTCGTTTACGTGCTGTTCGAAGACGGCACCGATCTGTACTGGGCGCGTTCGCGCGTGCTCGAATACCTGAACCAGGTGCAGGCGCGGCTGCCGGCGAACGCGAAGACATCGCTGGGCCCGGACGCCACCGGCGTCGGCTGGATCTATCAATACGCGCTGATCGACCGAACTGGAAAGATGGACGCCGCACAGCTGCGTGCGTTCCAGGACTGGTTCCTGAAGTTTGAGTTGAAGTCGGTCGCCAACGTCGCCGAGGTCGCCTCGGTGGGCGGCATGGTGCGCCAGTACCAGGTGCTGCTCGACCCGGACAAACTCGCCGCATTCCGGATTCCCCACACCAAGGTGGTCGAGGCGATAGGCAAGGCCAACCAGGAAACCGGCGGTTCGGTGCTCGAACTCGGCGAGGCCGAATACATGGTGCGCGCGTCTGGTTACCTTCAGTCGCTCGACGACTTCCGCAAGGTGCCGCTGCTGACCACCGACGCCGGCGTGTCGGTGCGGCTGGGTGACGTGGCGCGCATCCAGATTGGCCCGGAAATGCGGCGCGGCATCGGTGAGCTCGACGGCGAAGGCGAAGCGGCCGGCGGCGTGGTGGTGATGCGCTCGGGAAAGAACGCGCTCGAGACAATTGTCGCGGTCAAGGCCAAGCTTTTGTCGTTGCAGCCCAGCCTGCCCCAGGGGGTGGAGATCGTTCCGGTCTACGACCGCTCGAGCCTGATCGAGCGCGCGGTGAAAAACCTCGGCCACAAGCTGCTCGAGGAGTTTCTCGTCGTTGCCGTGGTGTGTTTCATCTTCCTGTTCCACCTGCGTTCGGCGTTCGTCGCGATCGTCTCGCTGCCGCTGGGCATCCTGGTGGCGTTCATAGTGATGCGCTATCAAGGTGTGAACGCGAACATCATGTCGCTGGGTGGCATTGCGATCGCGATCGGCGCGATGGTCGACGCGGCAGTGGTGATGATCGAAAACGCCCACAAACACCTTGAACGCTGGAATCACGAGCATCCCGGCGAAAAACTCCAAGGCGAGGCGCGCTGGGCGGAAATCGGCAATGCCGCCGCCGAGGTGGGGCCAGCGCTGTTCTTCTCGCTGCTGATCATCACGCTCAGTTTCGTCCCGGTGTTCACTCTGGAGGCGCAAGAGGGGCGCCTGTTCTCGCCGCTCGCCTTCACCAAGACCTACGCGATGGCGGCCTCGGCGGGGCTTTCGGTGACGCTGATTCCGGTGCTGATGGGCTACCTGATCCGCGGGCGGATTCCCGACGAAAAGACCAACCCGCTGAACCGCCTGCTGATCGCCGTGTACCGACCGCTGCTCAACGTCGTGCTGCGCTTTCCCAAGCTCACGCTCGCCGTCGCGGCGGTGGGTTTTGTCGCGAGTCTGTGGCCCTTGCAGCACATCGGCGGCGAATTCATGCCGCGCCTCGATGAAGGCGACCTGCTCTACATGCCCTCCGCGCTGCCCGGGTTGTCGGTGGGCAAGGCGGCCGAACTGCTGCAGCAGACCGACCGGCTGATCAAGACCGTGCCGGAGGTGGCGAGCGTGTACGGCAAGGCCGGCCGTGCCGAGACCGCCACCGACCCAGCGCCGCTCGAGATGTTCGAGACCACGATCCAGTTCAAGCCGCGCGAACAATGGCGCCCCGGCATGACGCAGGACAAGCTGGTCGACGAACTCGACCGCATCGTTCGCGTTCCCGGCTTGGCGAACATCTGGGTGCCGCCGATCCGCAATCGCATCGACATGCTCGCCACTGGCATCAAGAGTCCGGTGGGCGTGAAGGTGGCGGGCGCCGATCTTGTCACGATCGACCGGATCACCGGCGAAATCGAGCGCGTGCTCAAGGACGTGCCAGGCGTCAGCAGCGCTCTCGCCGAGCGTCTGACGGGCGGCCGCTATGTCGACGTCACGATCAATCGCGACGCCGCGGCACGTTTCGGCATGAACATTGCCGACGTGCACTCGGTGATCGCGTCGGCCGTGGGCGGCGACAACATCGGCGAAACCGTCGAGGGCCTGCAGCGTTTCCCGATCAACCTGCGATATCCGCGCGAAGTGCGTGATTCGCTCGAAAAATTGCGCAATCTGCCGATCGTCAGCGAACGCGGCGCACGCCTGCTCCTGGGCGACGTCGCCAGCATCCGCATCACCGACGGCCCGCCGATGCTGCGCAGCGAGAACGCGCGGCTCTCGGGTTGGGTCTATGTGGACATCCGCGACCGCGACCTGCGCGGCGCGGTGCAGGAGATGCAGCGCGTCGTGGCGGCGAATGTCAAGCTGCCTGCCGGGTATTCGATCGCGTGGTCCGGGCAGTTCGAGTTCCTCGAACGTGCCACCGCGAAATTGAAGCTCGTGGTGCCGTTCACGCTGCTCATCATCTTCGTGCTGCTGTACCTGACCTTCAAGCGCTTCGACGAAGCGATGCTGATCATGGCGACATTGCCGTTTGCGCTGATCGGCGGCATCTGGCTGCTCTGGTTGCTCGGCTACAACCTCTCGGTCGCCGGCGCGGTGGGCTTCATCGCACTCGCCGGCGTGGCCGCCGAGTTCGGCGTGATCATGCTGCTGTACCTGAAACAGGCGTGGAACGAGCGCATCGCGCATGGCAAGACGAGCCCGGCCGACCTGCTCGACGCGATCCGCGACGGTGCGGTGCTGCGCGTGCGGCCCAAGGCCATGACGGTGGCGGTGATCCTGGCCGGCCTGTTCCCCATCATGTGGGGCGAGGGCACCGGCTCGGAGGTGATGCAGCGCATCGCCGCGCCGATGGTGGGCGGCATGATTTCCGCCCCACTGCTATCGATGTTCGTCATTCCCGCAGCCTATTGCCTGATTCGCCGGCGTGCAGCGCGCAGCGCTGAGGCGAGCGCACGACGTGCAGGGATCGAGCCGGTGACATGAACGGGCCGAGGCGCGGAATGATTGAAAGGCGACGCATGCAATGGCTTCATGGGGCAAGCCTTCGTCTCCGAGCGGTTGCGGTTCCGCGATCAAGACTCTCACTGACGCGCAGCGGCCCGGCGACAACGCCGGCAGTGCAGAATCGGCCAATGCCTCGCAACGGAACCCTCGCATGAGCCACCTCTTCTCACGTTGGACCCTCGGCGACATTCGCCTGCCGAACCGCATCGTCATCGCGCCGATGTGCCAGTACTCGGCGATCGACGGTTCGGCGACCGACTGGCACCTGATCCACCTCGGCCACCTGGCCCTTTCCGGCGCCGGCCTGCTGATCCTCGAGGCAACGGCCGCGTCGGCGCGCGGGCGCATCACGCCGGGTTGCCTGGGCCTGTATTCGGATGCCAACGAATCGGCGCTGGCGCGCGTGATCGCTGCGGTGCGCGCCCATTCACCCATCGCGTTGGCCATTCAGCTCGCCCATGCCGGGCGCAAGGGCTCGAGCCGCGCGCCCTGGGACGGCGGCGCCCAGATCCGCCCCGATGAACCGATGGGCTGGAAGACCGAATCCGCATCTGCGGTCCCGCACAGCGAAGGCGAAGATGCACCGATGGCGCTCGACCGCGACGGCCTGAAGCGCGTGCGCGACGAGTTCGTTGCAGCGGCCCGGCGGGCCGCGCGCATCGGCCTGGACGGCATTGAACTCCACGGCGCGCACGGCTACCTGCTGCATCAGTTCCTGTCCCCGATCGCCAACAAGCGCGACGATGCCTACGGCGGCAGCCTGGAAAACCGGATGCGCTTTCCGCTCGAGGTGTTCGACGCGGTGCGCGACGTGTTCCCTGCCAACAAACCGGTGTGGTTGCGCATTTCCGCGACCGACTGGGTTCCCGGCGGCTGGAACATCGACGGTACGGTGGCGCTGTCGCAGGCGCTGAAGGGCCGTGGCTG
The DNA here is from genome assembly GCA_031396425.1 of Rhizobacter sp. Lineage (GTDB taxonomy): Bacteria > Pseudomonadota > Gammaproteobacteria > Burkholderiales > Burkholderiaceae_C > JAEMQF01. The sequence goes on from JANNKS010000526.1 coordinate 4,718, forward strand.
CGCAGCGATTCATGTCACCACGGGCGGCGTCTCGCCGGCGCAGGCCATCAAGCTCGGGCCCGGTTTTCAGGTGCCGTATGCGCAGCGCGTGAAAGCCGAGGTCGGCCTGCCCACCCTGGCGGTCGGGCTGATCACGGAAGCCGAACAGGCCGAAGCCATCATCACCCAGGGCGAAGCCGACGCGGTGTCACTCGCCCGCGCGATGCTTTACGACCCGCGCTGGCCCTGGCACGCCGCCGCGAAGCTGGGCGCCAGCGTGACGGCACCCAAGCAGTACTGGCGCGCGCCGCCACGCGAGGTGAATGACCTGTTCGAGGGCTTGCGACACGGGCAGCGCTGAACGCCGAGCTTGGCAATCGCGTTGGCTCAACGCACCTGGCCGACTCAGCTGCTGTTCGATGGAACGCCCGGCCGAAGGGCCAACGCAGTGGCCTACTTGCGCCAGAACTGCGGCGTGAACAGCACCAGCACGGCAAACAGCTCCAGGCGGCCAAGCAGCATCGTGATGCTGCACACCCAGGTCTGGAAGTCACTCAAGCCCTGGTAGGTGGTGGCCGGTCCGACCTGTCCGAGGCCCGGGCCGGTGTTGTTGATGCAGGCCACGACCGCGGTGAACGCGGTGATCACGTCCATTCCGCTGAACAGCAATGCCAATGTAGCGAACGTCATCACCGCACCGTAGATCAGCATGAAGGCAAGCACCGACTGCATGACCTTTGCGTCGACGATGCTGCCGCCCAGCGTGACCGGCAGCACCGCGCGCGGGTGCACGATGCGCACCAGCTCGCTGCGCGCCTGCTTCAGCAGCAACATGCCGCGCACCATCTTCACGCCGCCGCCGGTGGAGCCCGCGCAGGTTGCGAAGCCGCAAAGGAACATCATCAGGATGGGCGCAAAGATCGGCCACTGTGCGTAGTCCACGCTCGCGAACCCGGTCGTCGTGGCGATTGAGACGACGTTGAATGCCGCGTGGCGCAACGATTCGCCGAACGTGGGGTACACCTCGTGCGCGGTGAGGAACAACGCAATGCCGAGCACCGAGGCCACCATCGTGCCAAAGAACATGCGTGCTTCCAGGTCGTGCCACAGCACACGCAGCGAGCGCCGTTTCCACACCAGGAAGTAGAGCGCGAAGTTCACACCCGCCAGCATCATGAAGAGAACCGCGACCGCCTCGATGGCCGGCGAGTTGAAGTGGCCGAAGCTCGCATCGTGCGAAGAAAACCCGCCCAGGCCCATCGTCGAACCCATGTGCATGAACGCATCCGCCCAGCCCATGCCGGCGATGCGAAAGGCAAAGAAGCACAGCGTCGCGATGAAGAAGTACACCGTCCACAGGCCGCGCGCGGTTTCGGCGATGCGCGGCGTGAGCTTGTCGTCCTTCATTGGGCCCGGCGTTTCGGCCTTGAAGATCTGGCTGCCACCGACGCCGAGCAGCGGCAGGATCGCCACCGCCAGCACCAGGATGCCCATGCCGCCGATCAGCACCATGAAGCAGCGCCAGACGTTGATGCTCAACGGCAGATTGTCCAGGCCGGTCAACACCGTGGCCCCGGTGGTCGTCAGGCCGGAGACGGCCTCGAAGTAGGCGTCGGTGAAGCTCAGACCCTGAATGTGGAACATCAAGGGCAGCGCGCCGAACGCCGGCAGCACCGACCAAACCAGCGTGACGAGCAGAAAACCGTCGCGCGGTTGCAGTTCACGCTGCCCGCGCTTGCGCAGGCTGAAGAACAGCAGCGCGCCGCAGACGAAAGTGACCGCGATCGCACCGTCATAGGCGGGCAAGGCGGCGTCGCGGCCGAGAAAGGCGAAGGCGAGCGGCACCGCCATCGTCAGCGCGAAGATCATCAACACGCCGCCCAGCACGGCGAACACCGGCGCAAAGTGCAACATCAGAAGAACGTCGCTGCCACCTGGAACAGCTTTTCGACCTGGCGCACCATCTTCTTGCGCGGCATGAAGACGATGACGCGGTCACCAGCCTGGATCACGGTGTCGTGGTGCGGAATCAGCACCAGAGGCTCGAACACCGGGTGGTCGTCGGGCGGGGCGACCGGGTCACCCTCGGCCGGCAGGCCGCGCACGATCGCGCCGATCTGCGCCCCCTTGGGCAGGTCGATCTGCTCGACCCGGCGCCCCACCAGCTTGCAGGTTGCGGCGTCGCCGCGCACCACCGCTTCCAGAGCCTCAGCGGCGCCGCGGCGCAACGAATGCACGGCTTCAACGTCGCCGCGCCGCACGAAGGCGAGCAGTTCTCCGAGCACCGTATGGCTGGGCGAGATCGCGATGTCGATCTGCGTGCCTTGCACGAGGTCGGCATAGGCCTTTCGATTGATGAGCGCCAGCACCCGCTTGGCGCCCATCCGCTTGGCGAGCAGGCAGGCCATGATGTTGTCTTCGTCGTCACTGGTGAGGGCGAGGAACAGATCCATGTCCTGCACGTTCTCGTCGCCCATCAGTTCTTCGTCGGTCGAGTCACCGTGCAGCACCAGCACACCGGCAGGCAGCTGGCTGGCAAGGTAGTCGCAACGCTTGCGATCGGTTTCGATGATCTTGATTTGCAATTCGTCCTTCAACAGGCGAGCCAGCCGCAGGCCGACCTTGCCGCCGCCGGCGATCATCACGCGTTTGACCACCCGGTCCATCTTGCGCAAGGCGCCCAGTACTGCGCGGATCTGTTTGGTGGGTGCCAGCACGAAGACCTCGTCGCCGGGCTCGACACGGGTCGCGCCGGTGAGGTCGGTGAGTGCCTGGTCCTGCCGATAGATCGCGACGATGCGCAGGTCGGCGCCCGGCAAAAGCGCCGGGATCTCGGCCAGGCTGTGCCGCACCAGCGGCCCGCCTGCGACGGCGCGCACTGCGATCAGGCTGACCAGGCCGCGCGCAAACTCCATCACCTGCAGCGCCTCGGGGTATTCGATCAGCTTGCGGATGTAGCGTGTGACGCTTTCTTCCGGGCAGATCACGCTGTCGACCGCAAAGCCTGTCCTGTCCATCAGCGCCGAGCCGTCCTGGAACTCGGGCGAGCGCAGCCGCGCAATCGTGGTCGGCACGTTGAACACATCGTGCGCGACCTTGCACGCCACCAGGTTGGTCTCGTCCAGCGGCGCACAGGCGATGAACAGGTCAGCGTCTTCGATGCCGGCGCCCTTCAGCACCGAGGGCTGGATGCCGTTGCCGGCCACGCCGCGCAGGTCGAGCCGGTCCTGCAGCGCGCTCAGGCGCGCTGGGTCGGTGTCGATCACGGTGATGTCGTTCTGTTCAGATGCGAGGCTTTCGGCCACGCTCTCGCCGACCCGGCCGGCACCGAGGATGACGATGTTCATCTATTGTTTGGCGAACAACTGGCCGATGTCGGCGAAGGCCTTGAATTCCAGCGCATTGCCCGACGGGTCGAGAAAGAACAGCGTGGCTTGCTCACCCGCCAGGCCCTTGAAGCGCACATGCGGTTCAATGATGAAGCGCGTGCCGGCGGCGCTGAGCGTGTCGGCCAGGGCCTGCCACTCTTGCATCGGCAACACCACGCCGAAGTGCTTGACCGGCACGGCATCACCATCGACCCGGCTGGTGCTGGCGACCTGGCATTCGTGCGGGGCGAGATGGGCGACGATCTGGTGGCCGTACAGGTCGAAGTCCACCCATTCGGGTGAACTGCGGCCCTCGGCACAGCCCAGCAGCCCCCCATAGAAGTTGCGCGCGACGTCGAGGTCATGAACC
>JANNKS010000570.1:0-3162 GCA_031396425.1 Rhizobacter sp.
TGTGTCTGGATGTTGAAAGTGGGGGTCTGTAACTGGTTGCGCCGGGGCGGGTTTGGGGGGGGAACCAGGGCGGTCAGCAGATGCGCGGCAGCTGATCACCCGCCAGCCAGTCGACGATGCGTTTGCCGCCGAAGCGGGTGCGCATCTGCACGAAGTGATGCGGGTCGGCGATCACCTCGCCGATCAGCGCGGCGTTGCGGCCCAGCGGGTGGGCGCGCATCACGTCGAGCAGACGATGTGCGTTTTCGGCCGGCACGACTGCCACCAGCTTGCCTTCGTTGGCGACGTACAGCGGGTCGAGGCCAAGGAACTCGCACGCCGCTTCCACCTGGCGTTGCACCGGCACCGCGGCTTCGTCGATCAGCATGCCGGCACCCGACTGGGTGGCGATCTCGTTCAGCGTCGTCGCCAGGCCGCCGCGCGTCGGGTCGCGCAGCACCCGCACCTCGGGCACCGCGGCGATCATCGCGGCCACCAGGCCGTGCAGCGCGGCGGTGTCGGACAGCAGATCGGTGCCGAAGGCGAGCGATTCGCGTTGCGACATCACCGCCATGCCGTGGTCGCCGACGGTGCCGGAGACGATGATGCGGTCGCCCGGCCGTGCGCGGTCGCCCGAGATCTGAATGCCCGGCGGAACGACGCCCACACCGGTGGTCGTGATGAACACACCGTCGCCCTTGCCCGACTCGACGACCTTGGTGTCGCCGGTGACGATGGGCACGCCGGCGTCGCGCGACGCGGCGGCCATCGAGTCGACGATGCGCTTCAGGTCGGCGAGCGGAAAGCCTTCTTCGAGGATGAAACCCGCCGCCAGGTAGAGCGGCCGCGCACCCGCCATCGCCACGTCGTTGATCGTGCCGTGCACCGACAGGCAACCGATGTCGCCGCCGGGGAAGAAGAGGGGCGACACGACGTGGCAGTCGGTCGACATCACGATGCGGCCCTCGGGCTGCGGCAGCAGCGCCTGGTCGTTGCGTTGCGCGAGCCACTCATTGTCGAAGGCGGCGGCGAACAGCTGCTCGATCAGCTGCGCCATCGCCCGCCCGCCCGAGCCGTGCGACATGTCGACGTGGCCATGCTTGATGTCGAGCGGGCGGATGTAGCCGGTCCGAACCTCACTCATTCGATCGGCTCCGCAACGCGGGAGGATTCGCGATGTCGCGCGATGTCGAACGATGGCGACGGACGCGCGTTCGCGCTTCGATCCTCGTTACGCAGAGCCCCATGGGTGTCATCCCGGCGTAGGCCGGGATCCACCCACGCTCGACCGTCCTGGATCCCGGCGTACGCCGGGACGACGGCTGCTCTTGCGCGGCTCATGCGATTGCCACCACCGGGATCTCGCGGAACCGGCCGTAGCTGTAGTAGGCCGCGCACGCTCCTTCGGACGACACCATGCACGAGCCGATCGGGTTCTCCGGCGTGCACACCGTGCCGAACACCTTGCAGTCGCGCGGATGTTTCACGCCGCGCAGGATTGCGCCGCATTCGCAGGCCTTGTTGTCGGCGACCGAGCGCGTCTCGAGCGAGAACCTGCGCTCGGCGTCGAACGCTGCGAAGGCCTCGCGGATGCGCAGAGCGCTGTACGGCACCTGCCCCAGGCCGCGCCATTCGAACGAGCGCCGCAGCTCGAACACTTCCGACACCAGCGTTTGCGCCTTCAGGTTGCCCTCGCGCGTGACGGCGCGGGTGAATTCGTTCTCGACCTCGGCGCGGCCTTCGTTGATCTGCCGCACCAGCATCAATATGGCCTGCATCACGTCGAGTGGCTCGAAGCCCGCGATCACCACCGGCTTGCGGTATTCCTCGGCAAAGAATTCGTAGGGCTGGCTGCCGATGATCGTCGACACATGCGCTGGGCCGATGAAGCCGTCGAGCGGCAGCGTGCCGAGTTGGCGCACCTCGGGCGACTCGAGGATGTTGGTGATGGCCGCCGGCGTCAGCACATGGTTGCACAGCACGCTGAAGTTGGCCAGGCCCAGCCGCGCCGCCTCCTTGATGATGAGCGCGGTGGGCGGCGTGGTGGTTTCGAAGCCGATCGCGAAGAACACCACGTCGCGGTCCGGGTGCGCCTGCGCGATCTTCAGCGCGTCGGCCGGCGAGTAGATCATGCGCACGTCGCCGCCACGCGCCTTGGCTTTCAGCAGCGAGAGGTTGTTCGACGCCGGCACGCGCAGGCAGTCGCCGTAGGTGCACAGGATCACGCGCTGTTCAATAGCGCCCCCAGGCCGCCCTGGGGCGGCCGCCCCCCGCGGGGGTTGGGGAAACTCCGGGCGGCCGAGCGTTTCCCCAAGCGCCAGCCCGATGGCAAGGTCGACCCGCCCGATCGGCAACACGCACACCGGGCAGCCCGGCCCGTGGATCATGCGCACGGGTGGCGGCAGCAGGTCGGTGACACCGTAGCGCGAAATCGCGTGCGTGTGCCCGCCGCAGAACTCCATCAGGTTGTAGCTTCGGCCGGCGTCGGCCTCGGCGGCGATGGACGCGGCGATGTTGCGCGCCAGCGCGCCGTCGCGAAATTCGTCGATGTACTTCATGCGGTCTGCACCGGGCGCCGCGTGGGCAGCGCGGCAAACAGCGCCAGCGTGCGCGCGGCCTCTTCGGGGTCGAGCTTCGAGAGCGCGTAACCCACGTGCAGGATCACGTAGTCGCCGGGCTTCACGCCGTCGACGAGCGCGAGCGAAATCTCCTTGCGAATGCCGTCAAGGTCGACGACCGCCGTCGACTCACCGATCAATTCGACCACCCGCACCGGTATGGCAAGACACATCGTTCACGCTCCCTGGTTCAGTCTGCAGATCGCCACCCACGCCTGGCCGAGCGACAGGCCGCCGTCGTTCGGCGGTGCCTGGCGCGCCGACGACCTGCTCGTCGACGATACCGCGGACAACAACAACGTATTCAGGGTGATGGCCTTCTCTCCACCGCCGAAATTGATCACCTTGTCGATGATCGGCAACGATCTCAAAGACCTGTCGCCGACCGGGGTCCCGACGCAGGCCGAGATCAATCGGGCCGTCGATGAGATCCTCGACTCGCGGCAGAATCTTCAAGAGGCGCTCTCCACGCTGACCTCCAAAATCCCCGGGGCCGACCTCTCCGTCAACACGCTGTACGACAACCTCGCCTACAACTGCTACTCGGCCGACTCGACCGCGTTCC
>JANNKS010000578.1:0-6315 GCA_031396425.1 Rhizobacter sp.
GGGCTCTTAGCTCAGTTGGTAGAGCAGCGGACTCTTAATCCGTAGGTCGAGTGTTCGAGTCACTCAGGGCCCACCAGTCAAAACAACGGCCTAGGCGATTCGCCTGGGCCGTTGGTCCTTCTGGCGCAGCCACGGTGTAGCCGCCGAACGCAGCCGATCGATTCGCCGCCCCCCGCCGGTCGTGTCGAATCCTGGCGCCGAACCGAACTTGGCTCCATCGAATTCTGGCGAAGCGGTCACCGACCTTCCGCACCTCTCTTGCGGGCGGTGGTTGTGCGATTTCCCGGCGCTTCGAAACGCCTGGACGCGGCTTCATGGCAACACGCTGGCGCCGATTGATCCGCATCACGCTGGAGTTCACCGGAATCCGACAAGATGCCCTGCCACGCCGTGCGTCACATCCTGGAACCCGCGGCCACCCGACGAAGCGACAACGCCAGGCGTGGCTCGGGCGTCGTTCTGCCACCCTGGTTGCAGACCCCGGTCGGCGGCGGACCGACACTGTGCTGTGCGCATGCGGCACCAGCACCAACTCTGGAACGGAGGTCAGCCATGAACGATTTGCTTTCATTCACGCTCGAGCCGGGGCAGCAGGGCGACCATGGGTTCCGCGGCAAGTTCGGCTGGCCGGGCGTCGACGATCTGCGTACATTCCCGGCCGCGCGCCGAAGAGTCTCTCAGGGTGCCTAGGCCAAAGCCCATGCAACGCAAGAAGCTGGTTGGCCTGGCGCTGATCGTTGCCGTGATCCTGCTGGTCGCGGCCGGCGCAGCCTACCTGCGCTTCGGCCGCGCGGCCGCCCTGCCGGTCGTCCAGGCCACGCAGGGCCGGGTACCGCAGCGCGTGGTCGGCCCGGCGAGCCTCCAGGCGCGGGTGCCGGTGACGTTGGCCGCGCGCATCACCGCAACCGTCGTCCAGATCAATGTCGACGTCGGCGACACCGTCAAGCGCGGCCAGGTGCTCGCGCTGCTCGACGATCGCGACCTCGCCGCGCGGCGCGGCGTCGTCGGCGGCCAGCAGACGGCGACCGCACGTAACCTCGATGCGGCCAAGGCAACGATCGCCAAGGCCGAGGCCGAACTCGAACTCGCGCGCAGCAGGCAGCTGCGCGACGCCGAGCTGTTGCGCACCGGCTTCGTGTCGCAGGCGGTGCTCGATGCATCCGAGGTCACGCTGCGGGCCACGGCTGCCAACCTCGACAACGCGCGCGCGGCGCATTCGGCGCGCCAGGCCGATGCGCAGGCGCTGGCGCAGGAGGCGCGTTACTCCGATACCGTGCTGTCCTTCACCCGCATCGTGGCGCCGATGGATGGCGTGATCATCTCGCGCCAGGCCGAGGTCGGCAGCACCGTGGTGGCGGGCAGCGCACTGCTGCGCATGGTCGACCCGGCCTCGCTGTGGCTGGCGATGCGCGTCGACGAGTCGGTGGTGTCGCGGGTGCAGGTCGGCCAGGCGGCCAGCATCAGGATGCGCAGCGGCGAGTCGCTCGCGGGCAAGGTGGCTCGCATCGCGCGCCAGTCCGATGCCGCGACGCGCGAACTCGAAGTCAACATCGCCTTCGACCAGGCGCCGGTGCGCTTCGCAATCGACCAGGAGGCCGAGGTCGCCATCGTGGTCGGCGAGGCGTCGGGCATCACGCTGCCGCTGTCGGCGCTGATCCGCGACCGCCAAGGCCGGCAGGGTGTGCTGGTGCTGGTGGGTTCGCGCGCCGAATTCCGCGCGGTGCAGACCGGCCCGAGCGACGGCCATATCGTGCTGATCGCCCAGGGCCTGGCGGGCGGCGAGCGGATCGTCGCCGCGGCAGAGGGTGTGAAGGCCGGTGCGCGCGTGCAGCCGCTGGGCGCGGCGGGCCGCTGAGCGCAGAGCGCCGTTGAGAGCCGCCGATGGACCTCGCCCTGAAGGACATCCGCCGCCATCTCGGCAAGTTCGCCGCAACGATCGCCGGCGTGGCGATGCTGCTGGCGATCGTGCTGGTGATGAACGGCATCTACCAGGGCAACATCGCCGACGGCGTGTGGCTGATCGAGAACACTGCCACCGACCTGTGGGTCGTCGAGCGCGGCCGCGGCGGGCCCTTCAATGAGAGTTCGCGTTTGCCCCTGGACAGCCACAAGAGCGTGGCGGCCACGCCGGGTGTGGCCCGGGCCAGCCCGCTGGTCATCTACGCGGCGCAGCGCGACATCGGTGGCAAGAGCCAGCAGTTCACGGTCATCGGTTACGACATCTTCGGCGGGCTGGGCGGTCCGAGGAGCATCGCGAGCGGGCGCGCGATCGAAGCGCCGCACTACGAGCTGGTTGCCGACCGCAAGCTCGGCCTGGCACTGGGCGGGAAAGTGGCACTGGGCGCGCACGAGTACACCGTCGTCGGCCTGACGCAAGGCGCGGTCGACTCCGGTGGCAACCCGATCGTCTACCTGTCGCTGCCGAATGCGCAGGAGGTGCAGTTCCAGCAGGACAACCGCGCACTGGTCGCGGCGCGCGCGGCCAGTTTGAAGCGGCTGGAACGTGCCGGCTATTCGTCCGAGCAGGCGAGCCGCCTGCTGCCGCTGTTGTCGACTTCGGGCGACACCGTCAACGCCGTGCTGGTGAAGCTGGCGCCGGGTGTCGACAGCGCGGTGGTGGCGCAGCACATTCGAGACTGGCTGTATTTCAACGTCTACACCAGCGCCGAGGAACGCGACCTGATGCTCGAAGGGCGTCTGAGCCGGATGTCGGCCGTTCTGGGGCTGTTCCGCGCGCTGCTGATCATCGTCTCGATCGTGATCATTGCGCTCATCATCTATGTGCTGACGATCGAGAAGATCAGATCGATCGCCACGCTCAAGCTCATCGGCGCGCCGAACTGGGTGATCGTGCGGCTGATCATGGAACAGTCGATGGCGTTGACGCTGGCGAGCTTCGCTGCCGCCTATGGGCTGCGCGAGCTGATCGCACCCGGCTTTCCGCGCAGCCTGGCGTTCCTGGCCCAGGAAACCGCGATCACGTTCGGGGTGATGCTGGTCGGCGGTGTCGTTGCCAGCCTGATGGCGATCTGGCATGCGCTGCGCACGCCGCCGCAACTGGCACTCGGGGGTTGAAGTGGCCGCTGTTGTCGAAGTCGAGGGCGTGTCCAAGACCTTCGGCAGCGGCGAACTCGCCGTGCAGGCGTTGAAACCCTGTTCGTTCAGTGTGCAGCAGGGTGAACTGGCGGCGCTGCTCGGGCCCAGCGGCTCGGGCAAGAGCACGCTGCTGCTGGCGATCAGCCTGATCCTCGAGCCGACCACCGGACGCATCGTGGTCAACGGGCAGGAGATCTACAACAACGGCTGGACCGGCGTCGATGACCGCGCCTTCCGGCGCCGCAACATCGGATTCATCTTCCAGCAGCACAACCTGATCCCGTTCCTGACCGCACTGGAGAACGTGGCGTTGATGATGCAGTTGAACGGCGTCGGCAAGCGCGAGGCCGCCCGGCGCGCGAAAGAGCTGCTCGGTTACCTCGAGATCGCGCATCGCGCCGAATCGCTGCCGGCCAACCTGTCGGGCGGCGAGCAGCAGCGCGTCGCGATCGGCCGCGCGCTGGCCAACGAGCCGCCGCTCATCCTGGCCGACGAACCGACTGCGGCGCTCGACACCGAGCGCGGCAGCAAGGTCATGGCGCTGCTGCGCCGAATCGCGCGCGAACGCCGCTCGGCGGTGATCACGGTCACCCACGACCACCGCATGATCGAAGGCTTCGACGCCGTCTATCACCTCGAGGACGGTGTGCTGTCGCGGATGGCGCAGGCTGCTGCCGTCGCGCATTGAAGCCGGCGTCGATGGGGATGTTCCAGCTGGACTCGTCTCGATGTGTGCATCGTTCGCCGCGGCGCCGTTGAGCGCCCTCTTGGCGCCCGGAGGGCCGCGGTCCAGCGCATGCACGGTGCGGCCCGAACGAGGCCGCTGCCGCGCTCAGTGCGTCAGTCGGTACTGCAGCACGTACACCGCAGCGCCTGCGAGATAGCCGATGAGCGCCAGGCCGCTGATCTTTCGCACGTACCAGAAGAAGTGGATCTTCTCCAGCCCCATCGCTGCCACGCCGGCCGCCGAGCCGATGATTAGGATCGAGCCGCCCGTACCCGCGCAGTAGGCCAGGAACTCCCACAGGAAGTGGTCGGTCGGGTAGGTCTTCATGTCGTACATGCCCATCGCCGCGGCCACCAGCGGTACGTTGTCGACGACGGCGCTGACCAGGCCGATGGCTACCACGATGACGTCCAGCCGGCCGATGTGAGTGTCCAGCCACTGCGCCACCGCGGTCAGGATGTGGGTGTGTTCCAGCGTGGCGACCGCGAGCAGGATGCCGACGAAGAAGGTGAGCGACGCCATGTCGATGCGGTTGAGCGCACGTGCCAGCGTGAAACGTTCCTTGAGCTCGTCGTCCTTATTGCGGTGCACCAGGTCACCCACCAGCCAAAGGATGCCCAGCCCGAACAGGATGCCCAGGAAGGGCGGCAGGTGCGTGATCGTCTTGAAGGCCGGCACCGACACCAGGATGCCCAGGCCGAGGAAGAACATCAGCTTGCCCTCGAACTCGGTGGTGCCCACGCCGCGGTCGGTATCGCTGTCGGGTGGCGGGGCCTCGACCGGCTGGCCGCGCAGCACATAGGCCGTGATGGCCAGTGGCACCAGCAGGCTAACCATTGCCGCAGCGAACACCGAGACCATGATGTTGATTGACGTGATCTGCCCGCCGATCCACAGCATCGTGGTGGTCACATCGCCGATCGGCGTCCAGGCGCCGCCGGAGTTGGCTGCGATGACGATGATGCCGGCGAAGAACAACCGGTCTTCGTGCCTGGCCAGCAGCTTGCGCATCAGCGAGACCATCACGATGGTGGTCGTCAGGTTGTCCAGGATGGCGCTGAGGAAGAAGGTGACAAAGCCCACCAGCCACATCAGCGACGACAGCTTGGTGGTCTTGATGCGTTTGGTGATGACCTCGAAGCCGTTGTGCGCGTCCACCACCTCCACGATGGTCATCGCACCCAGCAGAAAGAACACGATCTGCGCAGTCGTCATCAGCGATTCGCCCAGCTCGTGGCCGACCCTTTGATGGTCACCAGTGGCCATCGCGTAGACGGTCCACAGCAGCCCCGCCCCGATCAATGCCGAAGCCGACTTGTTGATTTTCAGCGGGTGCTCGAGTGCGATTGCCGCGTAGGCGATGACGAAGATGACGACGATTGCGGTGAGCATCAGGTGGATCTGGCAGCCAAGGGAAAGTTTGAGGCGCGCGATCGGTTTCGCGCATTTGCCGTTGAAGTTCAGTGTAGCGCTGAACACGCCGCCGATTGACTGCGGCCGATCTCAGCGACACCGCATAAACAGCATGAACTGGTCGCCAGGGTTTTCCATGGGTGCGCCGCGGGTCAGATCACCAGAACGGCTTCACGCGCCGGAATGCCTTCAGCGCCACCGCGCTTTCATTCATCAGCGCCTCGCGCCGGGCGCTCAGGCGGCCCACGGCGAACCATGCGGCGGGCGTTTGTTCGACCACGCTGCGGTACAGCGTCAGCGCGACGTTCACGTCGTTGAGGTGGCCCAGGCTGTCTTGCACGGGTGCCAGGCCTTTCATGAATTGCGCGACGGACTTGGGTGCGTGCAACGGCGCCAGGAATTCGGCGGCGTAGCGCAGCCGCTTGACGCGCCTGCGCAGCCGGTGCCGCGCCGGGTCGTCGAGACCTTCAAATCGCCGCGCATCGCTGCGAACCTGATGCAGCCAGGTGCCGAGCCGTTCGGCAGCACACGCGTGGAATGCACGGGCGTCGCTGCGTGGCGTTGGCACGGGCTCGTGTGGTCCGAGCGCAAGCAATTCGAGCCAGGTCTGCGTGAGGGCGGCGGCGCGCACCACGGCGACCGGGTCTTCCGCAGCCTCGAGGGGCGGCAGTTCGAACCACGGTGCGCCGGTGTCGCGCAGGTCCGGCACCACGGTTGCTGCCAGCGCGTCTCGGTCGCGAATGGCACCGAGTTGTGCGAACGTTGCCGCCAGAGTGGCGGACCAGGCGGGTTGAATCAACCCGGTCCAGCCCTCGAAGAAGCGCAAGGCGGTTCTGAGGCGACGCAGTGCAACCCGCAACTGGTGCAGATGTTGTTCCGTGTAGATACCGCTCGCGATTTCACTCGCGTTGGGCAGGGCATGGGCCAGACCATTGGCCACCACCGCGCGGAACGCCGCGTCAAGGCCGTCGCTGCGGGTCAGTTGCAGCGCGCTAGCCTTGTGCAGCGGCGCGGGCGGGTTTGCCGGATCCTGCGCGAGGCGCTCGCCGCGTTCGGCCTTGCTGCGCACCTCGAGCCAC
>JANNKS010000599.1:0-3536 GCA_031396425.1 Rhizobacter sp.
GTTCTTTGGGCACCGGGTTGCTGGTCACTGTCGCTAAGCAGTCATAGAGGACAGATTGCCGAATGGGCTTGGTCAGCTGCGCATCAACGGTTGCTCCCGCGGAGGCCTCCATCGCGCCTTCGGAACGGCCGTGCGGCGCTCATGACGTGACCTCGTCCTTGCGATCCCAAAGGTAGTAAAAGCCCGGGCCGGTGCCCAGCTCTTCGTGCATGCGGAAGTGCTGGTTGTCATCGAGCAGCTTGCGCACGTTGCTGGCGGGGTCGTGCAGATCGCCGAAGGCCAGCGCGTCGGCGATGCAGGCGTTGACGCAGGCCGGCGTGGCCTCGGGGTCGACGCCCGGGGTCTGGCCCTTGGCCAGGCCGGCGTCGATGCGCTCGACGCAGAAGGTGCACTTGGTGGCCACGCCGAGGCGGGTTTCGTCGTGGCGTTGTGACTCGCTCTGCGTCGGCGCGCCGTAGGCGAACCCGGCGCGATCCGTCTTGTAGCGCGCCTGGTACGGGCACGCGACCGCGCAATACGCGCAACGGATGCACAGGTCGTAGTCGATTGTGACGATGCCGTCGGCGCGCTTCTTCGTCGCGGTGGTCGGGCAAACGGTCAGGCACGCCGGTTCGTCGCAATGCTGGCAGCCCACCGGCACGAAGGCGCGCTGCACATCGGGGTAGGTGCCGAACTCCATGTCGAGGACGCGCCGCCACTGCACGCCGGGCGGTGTGGCGTTGGCGTGCCGGCACGCTGCGGTGCAGGTCTGGCAGCCCACGCAGCGCCGCAGGTCCGCGACCATCGCCCAGCGCGTCATGATGCCGGCCCTTTGTTCGTTGCGACCACCGGCCGGCATTTCAGCCCACCGTCAGCCCGACGAAAGTCGGGATCCACAGGTGGATAGCGAACCGGTGGATCCCGGCGTGCGCCGGGATGACATACGGGGCTGCCGCCAGCCACTCTGGCGATCTTCACGCGCACGATGTCGGCGCCCGAGCCGGTGGCGTCGGTCAGCGCGAGTGACATCGTCGTCAGCGAGTTCATGCTGGGCACGCCGAAATCGGACGCCAGCGGCGTCGCCCAATGGTCGAACTGGCCGATCAGCAGCAGCGTGTCGGGCCGGATGCCCTGGCGCACCACTGCGCGGCCGCGCACGCTGCGCTTCGGCGTGGCGATCTCGATCGGGTCGCCGTCGGCGATGCCCAGGCGCTGCGCGGCACCCGCATTGATGATCACGCCGCGGTGGCCGGTGACGTTGTCGGCGACTTCCCGCATCAACTGCATGCCGACATTGGCGCCCCACGCATACTGCATGCTGCGCGCGGTGAGCAGCCAGAACGGATAGTCCTGCGAGCGGCCGCCGCTCTGGCCGATGATCGCCTCCCACAGCGCCGGGAAGTCTTTCCACGCCGGCAGCGCCTGGTATTCCTTCAGTTGTTCGTCCCACCAGTGCATGTCGTTTTCGTGCAGGCGCCGGCCGAGCTCGGCGCCCACGCGCATCAGCCGCTCCTGGTACGGCAACTCGAAGCGCAGGCCGTGCCTGACCATGGTCGGCAGCAGGTACCAGCTGCGCTGCGGGTAGGGCCGGGTCGCCAGGCCATGCTCTTTCCACCAGTCGAGCCCGTGTGAAACCGCGCCGTCGCTGACCTCGGCACTCGCGGCGCGGCATACCGCGTCCCAGATCTGCTCGCGGCTGTGAGCGGCGTGCGGGTCCAGCGAAAAGTCGCCGTGTTCGCCTTTCAGCGGCACGCCGCCCGCGCCCTTGTTGATGGCCGAGTAGTACTTGTCGGACAGGCCGGTGCGTTGCGCGAGTTCGGTGGCGATGTCGGTGAAGTCGCGCGCCAGGCCGTGCGTGGCCACCGCCGGCTGGCGCAGCGCGAAACCCTCGTGGTCCCAGAACGACTCCTGGTACTTGGTGCCGCCGATGCGCCACAGCTGCAGGCTTTCGAGGTCGGTCGCGTCGGGCAGCAGCACGTCGGCGAAATGATTCGTCTCGTCCATCGTGTAGGCGAACGCAACCATGAACGGGAAGCGCGCGATCTTCTCGCCGAGCGCCTTCGTGTCCCAGAACGAGATCGCCGGGTTGGTGCGGTAGACGAACCAGACATCCGGCAGCGTGACGCGCGGCAGGCCCTTGGGCGTCTCGTCGAGGAACAGCCACGAGAAGTGGGTGGGCCCGAGCGCCTGGCTCCACGGCCCGTCGGCGGCCAGCGGCACCATCGTGCGGTAGGCGTTGCGGATATTGGGGTTCGGTGACCAATGCGCCTTGTCGGTCGGGTTGAACGGGAAATGCATGAAGCCGTCGGGCCCGGGCTTGACGCTTTCGTGCCGGTGCGCCATCGGCCGCGTCAGCCGCACCGTGGTGCCGATCGTGCCGCCGGGCACCTCGAGCGCACCGACCAGCGTGGCCAGCAGCGTGCGCGCCCAGCAGCATTCGAATCCGCCCCAGCCGTTGTTGACGGTCTTGCCCAGCGTCACCGCCACCGGCCGGTACGGCATCGTCTCACCGTCGATCTGAATCGTCTCGCCGACACACGCGTGGGCTATGAACTCGTTGGCGATCTTGCGCATGTGCGCGGCCGGCACGTCGCAGATGCCTTCCGCCCACTCGGGGGAATAGGGGCGCATGTGTTCGACCAGGCGGCTGAAAGCGGTGGTGCCACGCAACAAGCCCTCGGCGAGCACGTCGTCGTCCGCACCGATCTCGATCGCATCGACCTCGTAGCTGCCTTCGAGCGCCTCCCGCAGTGCCGGGCCGTCGTGTGCACGCGCGTGTGCGCTCGCATGGTCCCAGACGAGCGGCTTGCGCGTGGCGCGATGGCGCAGGTAGTGGCCGTGCGGCCCGACCAGGTAGGGCGACGCGGTGCGCGTGGCCAGAAACGGCAGGTCGAGGCGCTCGCGCGGCACCTCGTGCAGCAGCACATGGATCAGCGCGTAGAGGAACGCAGCGTCGGTCTTGGGCTTGATCGGCACCCACTGCGCCGAGCACGCGCCGGTCACCGACAGGTGCGGTTCGACCTGCACGCGCTTCATGCCGCGCACGCGCGCCCGCGCGTGCCGCCACACGCCGGTGACGCCGCCCGACGCCTCGATGTTGGAGCCGCACGAGATCAGGTATTTGCACAGCGGGGTGTCCGGCGTGACAATGAATGCGCGGTGCCAGAACTCGCCGTACAGATGCTCCGAGTGGAAGCACTTGGCGCCCTGGCCCGAGCCGTAGCCTTGGTCGAGCAGGCCCCACGCGGACAGAAAGGCCGGGAAAGTCCCCATGTAGCGCGTCGGCGTGCCTCCGCCGCCGAAACTCGCAGCGAGGCGGGGATAGCCCGCCTCGTCCTTGAGGCCCTTGGCGCGGATCTCGTTAAGCCTTGCGGCCACGATGTCGAGGGCCTCGTCCCAGGAAACCGGCACGAAACCCGGATCATGCTCGCGCCCGATGAAGCGCACCAATCCGCTCAAAGGACGCGAGCACGATCCGGGTTTTGTGCCGGTCTCCTGGGACGAGGCGTTCGACATCGTGGCCGCAAGGCTTAACGAGATCCGCGCCAAGGGCCTCA
>JANNKS010000604.1:0-8614 GCA_031396425.1 Rhizobacter sp.
GCCGATCTTCGCCGCCGCCGGGTCTTCCAGCCACGGCCGCAGCCGCGCCAGCACGGCGTCGATCGGCAGCTGTTCGGGCGCGCCCGCGTAACTGTGGCGCAATGCAATGTAGGCCGCCTCGCCGGGCTGCACGGACAGTGAAATGCCGACGATGCGAGCCGTCATGCCGTCCAGTGAATCGGTTTCGGTGTCGATCGCGGTCAACGGCGCGGCACCGATCTTCGCAATCCAGGCCTCCAGCCCGGCCAGGTCAAGCACCAGGGCATAGGCCTTTTCGGTGATGGCGGCCGTTGGCGCCGTTGGAGGCGGCGGGTCGGCCGCGCTCTGCGCACCCTGCGGGTTCGGGCTCTTGGGTGCGGCGACAGGTGCCACTCCCAGCGACTCCTCGAGTTCACGCCGCCAGGTCTTGAAACCGTAGCGGGTATAGAACCCCAGCAGGGCCTCACGGTCCACGCCCTTGAGCGCCAAGGCCTCCAGCGCAGGAAAACCCGCCACATGGCCGCTCAGATCGCAATCGGTCACCACCGTCACGAGCCGCTTGCCCTGCGGCAGCCAGTCCAGCGCCTTGCGCAGGTTGTCGCCGGCCACGCCCTTGATCGACGGCGCAGCCGCCATCACGCCGTCGAGCGAACCAAATTCGGCAATCCACTTGGCCGCCGTTTTCGGGCCCACCTTCTCGACCCCGGGCACGTTGTCGACGGTGTCGCCCATCAGCGTCAGGTAGTCGATGATGCGCTGCGGCGGCACACCGAACTTGCTGGTCACGCCGGCCACGTCGAGCCGCTCGTTGCTCATCGTGTTGATCAGCGTGACGTCGTCGCTGACAAGTTGGGCGAGGTCCTTGTCGCCGGTGGAAATGACGACCTTGTGGCCACTGAGCGCGGCAATCCGGGCCAGCGTGCCGATCGCGTCGTCGGCCTCGATGCCCGGTACCATCAGTACCGGCCAGCCGAGCAGCCGCACGGCTTCATGGATCGGTTCGATCTGCTCGGCCAACGCCTCGGGCATCGGGGTGCGTTGCGCCTTGTACTGGTCGTACCAGGCATCGCGAAACGTCGGGCCCTTGGCATCGAACACGCAAGCGGCGTGTTCCGCATCGAACTGCTTGCGCAACTGCTTCATCATCGAGATCACGCCATGGATCGCCCCGGTCGGAAACCCGTCCGCGCTGCGCAGGTCAGGCATCGCGTGGTAAGCCCGGTACAGGTAGCTGGAGCCATCCACCAGCAGCAGCAACTTTTCGCTCATGTGTCAATTGTCGACGAAGGCCGGCCGCGCGCCACGGATTCAACCCCTGTCTGCCCCGGTCGAACCCCATCGGCACGCCAGGGCAGACCCTAGAATGCCGGCATGCGCGCCCTCTTCTTCGCAATCCTGCTGTTCGCGGCGCTCGCCAGCCATGCGCAGGAGCGAACCGCAGTCGCGACTCCGGTCGAGCCCAAGGTGGAAACCCTGGTCATCGAAGATGACGGCGCACGCATCGAGGAACTGCGCGTGCGCGGCCAGACCCAGCGCATCGTCGTGACGCCCAAACGCGGCGGCAAAGTGGCGTATGAAATCATCACCGGCGACGGTTCGCGCGATTTGTCGAGTGGCGCTAACACGTCGCGGGGTGCAGCCGGCCAGCGCGTCTGGCACGTGCTCAGTTTCTGAAACGTGGCGGTCTTCACCGAGATCTCGCGCGCTGATGCCTCCGCGCTCGTCGAGCGCCTGGCGGTCGGCCGGTTGACGCACCTCGAGCCGTGCAAGGGTGGCATCGAGAACACCAACTACTTCCTCGACACCAGCAAAGGCCGCTTTGTTCTGACAGTGTTCGAGCGGCTAACGTTCGAACAATTGCCGTTCTACCTGCAGTTGATGAAGCACCTGGCGCAGCGCCAAATTCCGGTACCCGAGCCGCACGCCGACCAAGCCGGCGCGCTGCTGCACCGGCTTTGCGGCAAGCCGGCCGCCGTGGTGGGGTGCCTCGAAGGGCGCCACAACCTGACCCCCGAAGCCACGCATTGCGCCAGCGTCGGTGCGATGCTCGCGCGCATGCACCTTGCCGGCCAGGATTTCGCGATGCACCAGCCGAATCTGCGCGGACTGGCCTGGTGGCAGGCGACGGTGCCGCTGGTGCTTCCCTTCCTCACGCCCGCGCAAGCCGAACTGATCGAGGCCGAACTGGCGTTCCAGAACCACCTGGCGGAATCGCCGGCCCATGCGGCCTTGCCGAGTGGCGCGATTCACGCCGACCTGTTCCGCGACAACGTCATGTTCGAGGGTGACCTGCTGACCGGCTTTTTCGATTTCTACTTCGCCGGCGACGACACCTTCGCGTTCGACATCGCGGTGTGCCTGAACGATTGGTGCACCGACACCGAATCGGGCCGCCTCGACGAAAGTCGCGCCAGCCGCTTCGTGGCGGCCTACGACACGGTGCGGCCGTTGACAGGGGGCGAAATGCGCCTGATGCCCGCCATGATGCGCGCCGCCGCCCTGCGCTTCTGGGTGTCGCGCCTGTGGGACCTGCACTTGCCGCGCGATGCGCAGGTGCTCAAACCCCACGACCCCACCCAGTTCGAACGCGTGTTGCGTGCGCGGGTCGAATCGCCCTGGCACCCGACTCGCAGCTGAGTCCCACCGAAACGCCCACCCCGCATGAAACTCCAAATCGTCCCGCCCGCCCGAGGTGCCGTCTGGGTGCGACAAGGCTTTGCCACGTTCATGAAACAACCGATGGCATTCGCCGCCGTGTTCGCCGCCTTCATGTTCGCGCTGTTCCTGTTCGCCCTGATCCCGTTCGTCGGCTCGCTGTTGCTGCTGGCCGGTCTGCCACTCGCCACGTTGGCGTTCATGATCGCGACGCGCCAGGCGTCACAGGGCCGCTCGCCGCTTCCGCGTGCGCTGACCGAACCGCTCCAGTCCGGGCGGCCGCGCTTGCTCGCGCTGGCCCAACTCGGCGCGGCCTACGCGATTTGCACGTTCCTCATCATGTGGATCAGCGATGCGGCCGACGGCGGCGCGCTCGATGCGTTGATGAAGAGCCTGGGCGACACAAAGACGCCGCCCGAGAAGATCGTCGCGAGCATTCGCGATCCGCAGCTGCAATTCGGCCTCGTGTTGCGCTTCGGCCTGGCCGGGCTGCTGTCGCTGCCTTTCTGGCATGCACCCGCCCTCACCCATTGGGGTGGCATGAGTGCTCCCAAGGCCTTGTTCTTCAGCCTCGTCGCCTGCTGGCGCAACAAGGGCGCGTTCGCTGTGTATGCGCTGACCTGGACCGGCGTGATCATGGGCTTTGCCGTGCTGGCCAACCTGCTCTTCCTGATGATCGGCCAAATGCGTCTGATCGGCGTGGTGGCGATGCCGGCCTCATTGCTGTTTTCGACCGTGTTTTATGCTTCGCTGTACTACACCTTTGCCGACTGCTTCATGCAGGACGACCCCCCCACCACGATTCAGGAGACCCTATGAAAATTGCCATCGTCACCGGCGCCGGTAGCGGCATTGGTCGTGCTTCCGCGCTCGCTTTGCTGCGTGCCGGCTACAAGGTGGTGCTGGCGGGCCGGCGCGCCGATGCGTTGCAGGACACCATCAGCCAGGCGGGCGCACTGGGCGCTCACGCGATGGCGGTTCCCACCGATGCCGGCAACCCCGCGTCGGTGAAGGCCTTGTTCGCCGCCACCCAGAAGGCGCATGGCCGGCTCGACCTGCTGTTCAACAACGCCGGCACCGGCTCTCCGCCCATCCCACTCGAAGAACTCAGTTTCGAGCAGTGGAAGGCGGTCGTCGACGTCAACCTGACCGGCGCCTTCCTGTGCACCCAGGAAGCCTTCCGCCTGATGAAGAACCAGGCCCCCCGCGGCGGGCGCATCATCAACAACGGCTCGATCTCCGCGCACGCCCCGCGGCCGTTCAGTTCGCCCTACACAGCCACCAAACACGCCATCACCGGCCTCACCAAGGCCTCATCGCTGGATGGGCGCGCCTACGACATCGCGGTGGGGCAGATCGACATCGGCAACGCCGCCACCGAAATGACGACCCGCATGACGCAGGGTGTACCGCAGGCGAATGGCGAAATGAAAGTCGAAGCGCGCATGGACGTCAGCCATGTGGCCAACGCGGTGGTGCACATGGCCAGCCTGCCGCTGGACGCGAACATCCTGTTCATGACGGTGATGGCCACCGCGATGCCGTTCGTCGGGCGCGGTTGACTGCGGCAGCGAATTTGTTTGACCAGTTCACGCCGGCGGGGGCTGGCGTTACCGCTTGATTCATGGCACGGCGCTCATCGCATCAAAATGTCGGGCCCACCCTGGGGGACCCCATGAACGCAATCACCCGTATCGCCTGTGTCATTGCCGCATCGTCCGTGCTGACGGGCTGTGCAGTCGTTGGAGTCGCCGGTGCCGCTGCGGGGGCCGCCATTTCCGTGGGTGGGGCCGTGATCAGCACGGGAGTCAAGGTGACTGGCAAGGTGGTCGAAAAGACCATCGACCTGGTCACGCCAGACAGCACCCCTGCACCCCAGTAAGGCCCTGACCCGCCTAGGCGCGGCGTTCACGCAGACCGCACCTGCGCCGCGAACGACACGACCCGAACTGACCATGGGCGCCGCCGACACGCCATTTCGGCCTTAGCATTACGGCCTGCCGCAGTGCCCGGCTGGCGCCAGCCGCCAACCAGGCCAAGACGGCGTTCTGCTTCTGGCATGGGCACGCGTGATGACGAACATTCATTTGATCGGCGGCGAAAAGGGCGGCGTGGGCAAGTCGCTCATGGCTCGCGTGTTGGCGCAGTACATGATCGACCGGGGCATTCCCTTTACCGGCTTCGACACCGACCGCTCGCACGGCGCGCTGCTGCGCTTCTACTCGGGATACGCGGCACCACTGCATGTGGACAAGTTCGAAGCGCTGGATTCCATCATCGAATCGGCTGTCGACCACCCGGAGCGACGCGTACTCGTCGACCTCGCTGCCCAGACCCACGAACCGCTGGTGAAGTGGATGGACGAATCCGGCGTGCTCAACCTCGCCGCCGAGATGGACCTGGGCATCCACTACTGGCACGTGATGGACAGCGGCAAGGATTCGGTCGACCTGCTGAGCAAGTTGCTCGACCGCTTCAGCACCGGCGTGCACTACGTTCTGGTGCGCAACCAGATTCGGGGCAACGACTTCAGTGTGCTCGAGCAAAGCGGCGAGCAGGCCCGCGCCATGGGGCTGGGCGCCCATGTAGTGTCGGTGAAGCGCCTTCATGAAGGCGTCGTCAATGCCATCGATGCGACGAGCAGCAGCTTCTGGAACGCGAAGAATGTCGCCGACGGCAGCGCCGGTCTCGGCCTGATGGACCGGCAGCGCATCAAGATGTGGCTGCGCGACATCTACCGAGAGATCGACGACGTCGGCATCTGATCTCGCGGTCGCCTGTGGAGCCGGCCGAACCCGCCGAACTGACTGAGCTGCGCCAGCTCATCGACGACGCCGGGCCGCTGCTGGAACATCGGGTGGCCGGCCAGGTGGCCTGCGGATCGCGGCAGTTCGACCTGCATGTGCTGGCGCTGGGCAACCCCAGCGTTGAAGTGCCGGCGGTTGGCTTCTTCGGCGGCGTGCATGGCCTGGAACGCATTGGCGCAGGGGTGGTGATCGCGTTCCTGAGCAGCCTGGTGCAGCGCCTGCGCTGGGACAAGCTGCTGCACCGTCAGCTCGAAACCTTGCGGCTGGTTTTCATGCCGGTGGCCAACCCGGGCGGCTTGTGGCGCGGCACGCGCGCCAACCCGAATGGCGTCGACCTGATGCGCAATGCCCCTGTTGACGCCACCGAGTCGGTGCCCTGGCTGGTGGGTGGGCAGCGCATCAGTGCTCGCCTGCCCTGGTATCGCGGGCCACACGCGAGCAACATGGAATTGGAAAGCCTGGCCCTGTGCGACGTGGTGTGCTCCGAACTGCTGTCACGACCGTTCAGCATTGCACTTGACTGCCACTCCGGCTTCGGCACCAGTGATCGCCTGTGGTTTCCGTTCGCGCACACGGCACAGCCCATCGCTCACCTGGCGGACATTCACGCGCTGGGCGAGATTTTCGAGAACAGCCACCCGAACCACCGCTATGTGGTGGAGCCGCAGAGCCGCCACTACCTGGCGCATGGTGACCTGTGGGACCACCTCTACCTGCGCGCGGCGGCGCAGGCCGAACAAACCTTCCTACCCTTCACGCTCGAGATGGGTTCGTGGCTGTGGGTGAAGAAGAACCCGCGTCAGTTCTTCAGCCGCCAAGGCATCTTCAACCCGCTGATTGGCCATCGCCAACAACGCGTGCTGCGCCAGCACATGGCGTGGCTCGACTTCTTGACTCGCGCGGCAGGAAGCTATCCACAATGGCTTCCGCGCGGCGCAGCGCGTGCTGAACACCGGCAGCGTGGTCTGCAGCGCTGGTACAGCCAGGCCCCGGCGTGACGACCTGGGTGTTGCTGCGCGGCCTGACGCGCGACGCGCGACATTGGGGTGGTTTTCAGACCCTGCTGCATGCCGAATGGCCCGAAGCGCGCATCGAGCCCATTGACCTGCCGGGCAACGGTTCGCTGTATCTGCAGCCCAGCCCGACCACGGTGGAAGGCATGGTGGAGCATTGCCGCGACGTCCTCGCGCAACGCGGAGTCCGGCTTCCGGTGCATGTGCTGGCGCTGTCGATGGGTGCGATGGTCGCAGTGGCCTGGGCCGAGCACCATCCCCAAGACCTGGCCGCGTGCGTGCTGATCAGCACCAGCCTGCGGCCCTTCAGCCGCTGGCATCAAAGGCTGAGGCCACGCAACGCCACCCAGTTGCTGGCGCTGATGCTGCCGGGCTCGGCTCAGGCGAAGGAACGCAGGGTGCTGCAACTCACCACGCGCCATCCGGGTGAATCGACGGCACGCCTGATCGAAACATGGTCGCTCTGGCGGCGTGAACAACCGGTGTCACGCCTCAATGCGATTCGCCAGTTGAGCGCGGCAGTGCGTTTCCGCGCACCGGCCTTGCCACCCCGGGTGCCGATGCTCACGCTGGTCGGTGCGCGAGACGAGCTGGTGTCTCCCGGGTGCTCAAGGCGACTGGCACAAGCCTGGGGCATTGGATTGCGCGAGCATCCCACTGCTGGTCACGACTTGCCGCTCGACGACGGGCCCTGGGTCGTCAAGCAAGTCGCGGCCTGGCTGGCGGCGCCGCCCAGCGCCGGGCACTGAAGCGGCCTATTCGCCGAGGAAATGTCTACGGTAGCGCGGCGACAGATCGACGAATCGCATCATCAGCGGCAGATCGGCGCTGTGGAAATCGGGGTCCCAGGCCGGCGCACCCAGAACTTTCGCGCCGCAGCGCAGATAGCCCTTGATCAGCGCCGGCGTTTCCGCGACCAGATCCTGACGCAACTGTTCCACCGGCAGTGGCAAATGCGGACGCACCTGCCAGGTTTCGGGGGCCAGGTGGGTGCGGCGCAACTGGGCCCACAGGCTGGCCGCGGCGTGCCCACCATCACGCATGCTCACGCTGGCGCAGCCGATCATCGTGTTCAGCCCATTGTTGAGCATGAATTCGCCCAGCGCGCCCCACAAGGCCATCACCACCGTACCACCGCGCCATTGCGGGTGCACACACGAACGGCCGAGTTCCACCGCCTTGTCGAGCAGCGGCCGAACATTGTGCAAGTCGAATTCAGTCTCGCTGTACAGCCCGCCGGCGCGCCGTGCCGCAGCGGGCGTCAACACGCGGTAGGTGCCGATCACGTCACCCACCAGTCCGTCCTCACCCACGGGGCGCACCAGCAAGTGCTCGCAAAAGTCATCGAAACGGTCAACGTCGTGCCCGATCGGCGCCCCGCACAAGGGGGCCAAACGCGCGCCCATCTCGCCCGCGAAAACGGCGTAGCGCAGGCGTTGCGCCTCACGCACCTCGCAAAGTTCCCTCGCCCAATGCACGTCAAAACGTTGCACCCCGGTCGGCGGCGCGGGCGCAGCCTTGACGGGGTGAGCACATGTCGTCTGCAACTTGGCGTCTGATGGCGATCGTGCATACGCCGATTGATTCATCGTCACCCTCCCTTTGGACAGCGACATGCTGCCTGGAACGCATGACGCCGCCGTGAACGTCGGATGACAGGGTGATGACGCACCCATGCACAGAAGGGTTTCGTTGAATTCTTCTTTGCGAAGGATGCGTCGCAGACTCAACGCCAGCGCAGCGCTCAGTTGATCGGCGTCAGCTTGGCCACTGACAGCGCCAGCCACTTCATGCCGTGGCGTCCGAAGTTGACCTGGGCGCGGGCATCGTCGCCCTGGCCTTCGAGGGTGATCACAACGCCTTCGCCGAACTTGGTGTGGAACACGTTCTGGCCCGAGCGCAGGCCATGCGGCGCGGCTTTGGGTGTCAAGGCGACGACAGGCGCAGCCGGTCGGCCCGACACGTTGCCGGCGCCGACGATCGAACCCAACCCCGAGCCGCGCGACCAGGCGCTCTGGTACTCACGCGCGAAGCCCGACCCGAAGCCCTGGTTGCGCGGCGTCATCCACTTCAGCGCGGCTTCGGGCAGTTCGTCGAGGAAACGGCTCTTGATGTTGTAGCGCGTCTGCCCGTGCAGCATGCGCGTCTGGCTGAAGCTCA
>JANNKS010000635.1:0-4489 GCA_031396425.1 Rhizobacter sp.
GCGCTCCATCCTGGCGCGCCTGCTGCGCGCAGCTTGTCTTTCAATTCCAGCCCCGGCGCACGTCATTCGTGTGGCTGAGGTTGGTCGCTAATCAAGAGGGCGCAAGACACGGCCGGCTTCTCGTGGGTCCACGGAGATCTGAACCCGGGCAACATCCTGTCGCCCCGAGCGGGCCCCGGCCGGGTGCTGCTGATCGACTACCAGCCCTTCCTCGAACCGCCGCCGTCGACCGGGCTCGCGATGAGCGACCTGGCCCAGGCGATGGTGCTGTGGTGGCCGCAGGATGCCCGTCGCACCTGGGCGCAGGCCCTGGTCGAGCACTGGCACGCGCAGCTCCAGTCACGCGGCGCCGGCTACGCGTCGCCCGACCGGCTGCGGCAGGACTGGCAGCTCTGTGTCGCCCAGACGCTGGTGGTGCCTGCGTCTCGCTGCGCCGAACCAGGCGCCGTGACGACGCTTCGTTGGTTGTGGCAATTGCATGTACGCCGCGCACTGGCCGCGCTGGCCGACGCGCCGATCGCGTGATCGAAAGGCTGCAGACCGCCGAATGGATCGCAATGGAGCGAGTCAACACGCGTGTCTTATGCGATAGAACGCCAATTCGTGTCAGTCACCCCGAAACCAACTTCACTGGGCCGACCCATCAGTCTCCCGAAACGGCCGGCAAGTGCCTCGAGCTGCTCAAGAAAGTCGCCCCCGGCGCCGCGCCCGACGCATCGCATCGGCGAAGTGGCCATCCAGAACCACCTGCAGGCCATGTTCGACATGCAGCCCTATGTTGACGCCGGCGGTCCGATCTCGTGTGGCGCCGACCGCTGCGCCGTGCTCGGTCAACCGGCCCGCTCACCGACCACCAGCGGCGCGTGCTCGGCCCCGCGCAAGTGCTCGACCAGACTTTGCGTTTCGGGCGGCAGGGTGCTGAAGCGCTGCACGCAGATCAGCAGGCGGCGGACGAGGTACGGGTCCGACAGCGGCAGCACTTCGATGGCCATCGTGCGCGCACCGCGCCGCGCCGTGGCCTCGGGCAGGAGCGCCACGCCCACACCACCTTCGATCAGGCGCAACTGGGCGTCGAAGCTGGGCACGCGCACGCGGTAGTTCAGCCCGGCGCCGCGCCCGGCGCCGCGCCCGGCGACGCGCTGGTCCCAGGTGTCCTGCAAGGCGCTGCCTTCGGGCAGCCCGACAACGTCGCAGCCATCGGCAAGTGCCTCCGAGATCACGCCTGCGCCGGCCTCCTGCACCAAGCGGTGACCGCGCGGAACCACCAGCGCAAAGCGGTTCGTGACGAAGGTGAAAAACTCCAGCCCTTCGATCGCTTGGCGCTCGGTGACGAAAGCGATGTCTGCGCTGCCCGCCAACACCGCCAGCATGGAGGCTTCGCTGGCCGCCTCGGCCACCGAGACGTTCACACGCGGGTTGCGCGCCAGGAAGTCGCCCAACGCGTCGGGCAGGTATTCGCGGATCGCCGCCGAGGTGCCGATCCGTCCGAGGTGATGCTTCCGGCTGCGGGCGTGTTCTTCCAGGTCCCGCCGCAGCAGCTCGGCCTGCTGCAGCACCGTGCGTGCGTGCTGCACCAGCGCCCTCCCGGCGGCGGTGGGCAGCACGCCGCGGCGCCCGCGCACGAGCAGCGGCGTGGCGAGCGACTGTTCCATGGCCGAAACGCGCGCGCTGCTCGCCGCGAGTGACAAGTGCGCGGCGCGGGCTCCGGCCGTGATGCTGCCGGCTTCGACGACGAGCAGGAACAAGCGCAGGTCGGTCAGGTCGAAATCAGCGCTCATGCGGGTTTCGCCGCCGCTGAATGCCCAGGGGACGGCGCCGGCGCCTGCCATTGCAATGCCGGCGGCGCCGCGTTGCCCAGCAGGCTGCCGACCAGCCGCTGCGTGGCCGCCGGCAGCTCGACCAGGCGGCGCACACACAGGCGCAGCGCGACGGCCGCGAACTCCTCTGCGACGGGCACGATACAGATGTTCAGCGCGCGTGCATGGCGTTGCGCCGTGCTGCGCGGCATGAGTGCGATGCCGGCGCCGCGCGCGACCAGCCGGCACTGCTCGTCGAAGCTGCCGACGCGGATACGGTAGTTCAGGTGCCGGCCGCGCTGCGCCACGCGGCGGTCCCAGATGTCCTGCAGCGCCGTGCCCTGCCGCAGGCCGACCACGTCGCAAAGATCGGCTTGCGCCAGCGAGAGCGGGCCGGCCTGTGCCGCCTGCACCAGGGGGTGACCGGGCGGCGCGACGACGACGAGCCGGTCGGATTGGAAGAGGAACGACTCGAGCTCGAAGACGTCGGTGTTCTCGCGCACGATGCCCACGTCGGCCGTACCTTCGGCCAACGCGCTCACCACCTCGTTGCCGTGCCACTCTTCGACCTGCACATTCACGTGGGTGTGGGCCAGCAGGTAGCCTGCGAGTCTTTCGGGGACGACCTCGTGCAGTGCGACCGTGCTGCACAGCAGGCGCAACTGCACCTTCATGCCCTGCGCGTGCTCGGCCAGGCTGCCGTGCAGGCGCTCCATCTGCTGCAGCAGGGTGCGAGCGTGCAGCACCAGCGCCTGACCGGCGGCGGTGGGCTGCACACCGCGCGGCTCGCGTGCCAACAGGGGCGCGCCGAGGCTGTCTTCCATCGCCAGCACGCGCGCGCTGGCGGCGGCCAGGCCAAGTTGCGTGGCCTCGGCGCCGGCGGTGATGCTGCCCAACTCGACCACATTGAGGAAGAGGCGAAGGTCGGCGAGGTCGAAGCGGAAGGTCATGGAGTTGGTCAGGTTGGCGACAAGGTCGGTGAAGCTGCCTTCGGCTGTGCCAGAGGCAGGCTCTGCATCTTCCACATTTTCAAGAGGCTGCCGCCCGCGCAGACTTCATTCATCGCGGGCATTGGCTGCCAGCACCGCCGAACGAACACCGCTGATCGAACACCGAAGAAGGAACGCCATGATCGCTGCACTTGCTGAACCGTCGAAATTCAACCCGGCGCCAATGTTGCCGCCGCTTCAGCCGGCCTGCCCGCCCGACCTGGCAGACCTGCTGGCGAGTGTGGCGGCCGGCGAGCAGCGTGCGCTGGAGCGCTTCTATCGCCTGACGATCGGCAAGGTCTTCGGTGTGGCGCTGCGCATCGTGCGCAATCGCGCAACCGCCGAAGAAGTCGCCGAAGATGTGTATGTGCAGATCTGGCGCAGCGCCGCCACCTACGACTCGCAACGGGGCTCGCCGCTGGGCTGGGTGCTGACGATCTGCCGCAGCCGCGCCCTCGACGCCCTGCGCCGCGCCGACAGCGCCATCGTCGAACCAGACCCCACCGAGCGGCTGGACGCAGTCACGCAGCACCTGCCCGGCCTGCAAGACGTGCTGCAGGCGACCCAGGAACACGCGGCGCTGCATGCCGCCCTCACCCGGCTGCGGCCGGAACAACGCCAGATCCTCGGCCTGGCTTTCTTTCGCGGCCTCACGCACGCCGAGATCGCGCATGCGGCCCACCTGCCCCTGGGCACGATAAAGTCGCACATCCGCCGGGCCATTGCCATGCTGCGCGAGGAGCTCGGCACGGCTTGACCCCGTGGCCCCGCCTGAAGATGCATCCCGATGACCCGACGCCGGCTGTTCCGGACGACGAAGCTGCAAAGCTGATGCAGGAAAACCTGGACCCCATCGCGCTGTCGCCTTGCCAGCGCGAGGCGCTGCTGCGGCGCATTCTCGAGCGCACCGGCGGCGAGCCGCCGCTGGCACCCGCGCCGCCGCCCCGGCCCAATTGAAAGCCGGCACCGCCCCACTCACACCGGCGTGATGCGCCGTCGCGCATTGGGCTGGCCCGCCTTGGCTGTGTCGCGGCGGATCACTGCCGATCAGCGCGTCAAAACCAGCGCCCGCTGCACGTCGTCCACCGCCGTGTAACATCGAGCGGCTCCTGAAAAGGTCCACGGTGTTGGTCGGAACCCCCATCAGGGTCACGGCAGCACGCCTGCCATTCCCAGATCGAGGCGGTGCCACCGCGGTTTTCCACGTTTGCACGGCTGCCGAGCGACAGAGGATTCATGAGCCTCTCGACCCTCCAGGCAGACGCCATGCAAAACTTGAAGGCTTTTCCGGCGCGCTTGCTCTCGGCGCTGACTTTGGGCATCGCGGCGTGCGCCGCGCCTGCGGCCGAGGACGCTTCCGCCTATCCGTCGCGCACCGTCACGCTCGTGGTCGGATTCACGCCGGGCGGCGCCACTGATGTGTCGGCGCGACTGTTGGCAGACAGGCTCACGCAAGCACTCGGCAAGCCTTTCATCGTCGAAAACAGACCGGGCGCGAACTCCAACATCGGGACCGAACACGTGGTGCGAGCGAAGCCCGACGGCTACACCTTGATGGTGGAAACGATCGCCAATGCCACCAACATGTCGGCCTACAAGAACCTCGGCTACGACACCGTGCGCGACCTCGCCCCGATCGTCCATTTCATGTCCACGCCCAGCGTCCTGGTGGTGACCTCGTCATTGCCGGTGACGGATTTGCGG
>JANNKS010000696.1:0-3300 GCA_031396425.1 Rhizobacter sp.
CGTCAACCGCCTGACCTTGGCGCGCTGGGAGCTTTCGTACGCCAAGCCGTGGCACGAGCGGCAGCCCCATCCGCCATGCCACC
This sequence comes from Rhizobacter sp., assembly GCA_031396425.1. Classification (GTDB taxonomy): domain Bacteria; phylum Pseudomonadota; class Gammaproteobacteria; order Burkholderiales; family Burkholderiaceae_C; genus JAEMQF01. The sequence continues at coordinate 84 of JANNKS010000696.1, forward strand.
AGAGGACACCGGCGCGGCGGTCGCACCGCGGGCAACGTGCCCACCATCGAATACCGCCGTAGCACCGGGCACGATTCTTCGCAAAAGCCGCAGAAGATGCACTTGGTGAGGTCGATGTCGTAGCGCGTGGTGCGCCGCGAGCCGTCGTCGCGGACTTCACTTTCGATCGTGATCGCCAGCGCCGGGCACACCGCCTCGCACAGCTTGCAGGCGATGCAGCGCTCTTCGCCGTTTTCGTAGCGGCGCAGTGCATGCAGGCCGCGAAAGCGCGGTGACAGCGGCGTCTTCTCCTCAGGAAACTGCACCGTGATCTTGCGCGACAGGAAGTATTTGCCGGTCAGGGCCATGCCCTTGAACAATTCGGTGAGCAGGAAGCTCGAAAAGAAGTCCTTGATTGGCGTCGATGCAGCTGCCATGGCTAGCGTCTCACTTCCAGATGTTCCAGGGCGATTGAATCCACGCGCCCACCACCACCAGCCACACCAGCGTGACCGGGATGAAGATCTTCCAGCCCAGCCGCATGATCTGGTCATAGCGGAACCGAGGGAAGGTGGCGCGCACCCAGAGGAACAGGGTGCAGATCGCGAAGGTCTTCAGGCCGAGCCAGATCCAGCCCGGAATGGCATTGAAAACCTGGCTGTCGATGGGCGGCAACCAGCCGCCGAGGAACATCACCGAGGCCAGCGTGGCCACCAGGATGATGTTGGCGTATTCGGCGAGGAAGAACATCGCGAACGCCATGCCCGAATACTCGACCATGTGGCCAGCGACGATTTCCGACTCACCCTCCACCACGTCGAACGGGTGGCGGTTCGTCTCGGCAATGCCCGAGATGATGTAGACCGCGAAGATCGGCAGCAGCGGCAGCCAGTTCCAGCTGAGGAAGTTCAGCCCCATGTCGGCAAAGGTGCCGCGCCCCTGGCCGAGCACGATTTCGCTCATGTTCAGGGTGCTCGAGACCATCAGCACGACCACCAGCGCGAAACCCATCGCGATTTCGTACGACACCATCTGCGCCGAGGCGCGCAACGCGCCGAGAAAGGCGTACTTCGAGTTCGACGCCCAGCCCGCGATGATGACGCCGTAAACCTCCATCGAGGTGATCGCCATCAGGAACAGCAAGCCGGCATTGATGTCAGCGAGCACCACCTCCGGCCCGAACGGCACCACCGCCCACGCCGCCAGCGCCGGCATGATCGTCATGATCGGCCCGAGGAAGAACAGCCCGCGGTTGGCGGCGGTGGGAACGATGATTTCCTTGAACAACAGCTTGATCGCGTCGGCAATCGGCGTCAGCCAGCCGCGCGGGCCAACCCGGTTCGGGCCCGGGCGCAATTGCGACCAGCCGATCGCGACCCGCTCCCACAAGGTGAGGTAGGCCACCGACAACATCAGCGGTGCGACCACGAGCACGATCTTGATCAGCGTCCAGACCACCGGCCAGGCGCTGCCGAACAGGCCACCGCCGAAGGCGTGAATGGTGTCAACCACGGTCAGGCCCTTTCCACCGTGACGGGGCCGAACATCGCGCCGAGCGTGGCGGTCTCTGGCAGACCAGCGGAAACGCGCACCGTGCCGGCGGCCAGCGAGGCGTCAAGCCGTGCCGGCAGCACCGCCTGCGCGGCCCCCTGCGATACGCGCACCTTGGCGCCTGCATTCAACCCCAGCTGCACCCACTGGGCAGACGGCAAGACCGCTTCCGCCGGGCGCGCATCGGCCGTCATCTGCAGCGACTGGGCGCGGCGAACCAGCGCATCAGTCGCGTAGATGGGCACGTCGGCGAGGCGCTCCTGGCCCTCACCGATCCCGCCCAAAGTGCGTTTGCCATCGACCTTGCCCGTCGCCTGGCGGTTGTTCAGCCGGTTACTCAATGTGGCTTTGTCACCCAAGGCTTGCTGCAGCACCTCTTCCGAAGTCTCGAAATCAAAGCCGCTGAGCTCGAGCAGGTTGCCCAGCACCCGCAAGACCTTCCAGCCCGGACGCGTTTCGCCCGCCGGTTTGACGACGCCGTGAAAACTCTGCGCGCACCCCTCGGCATTCACGAAGGTGCCCGAGGTTTCGCTGAAGGGGGCGGTTGGCAACAACACGTCGGCGTGGGCGAGCGCGTGCGGCTGGAACGGGCTCATCATCACGACGAATTCGGCCGCGCCAACGCCCTTTGCCGCGGCGGCCGGGTCGGCGGCGTCGAGCAGCGGGTCGACCCCGAACAGCAGCAAGGCCTTCAGCGGCACGGCCGCACCGCCGAGCATCTGAGCGGCGTTCATGCCCTGGCCTATCGGCACGGCACCGACCAGCTGTGCACCCACCGAATTCGCAGCCTCGGTGAGGTAACCCACAGTCGCGCCGGTGTGTTCGCCAATCCAGTTGGCCAATGCGAGCAGTGCCGCTGCCTGCGGATGCTGCGCCGCTGCATTGCCGAGCAGCACCGCCTTTCGCTCACCGCTCAACATCGATTCGGCGATTGCGCTGGCCTGGGCGTGCGCCTGTCCGGGCAGCGGCGCGGCAATCCCCTTCGCCTGGGCAACCGCCACGGCAACGTCGGCCAACGCCGCAAGCCACTGGCTCGGCGCAGCGGTGATGCCAGCTGCGGTCGTCATCAGCCAGTCGTCATGCAGTGCATGGATGCTGTGGACCTTCGCGCCCTTGCGCGCCGCCTGACGGATGCGCTGCGCGAACAGCGGATGATCTTTGCGCAGGAACGAGCCGATCACCAGCACGCGCTGAAGCGACGACAGCGATGCAATCGACGTGCCCAACCAGCGCGCCGACGCGGCGCCATTGCTGGCGTCGGCCAGGTTGTCGAAGTCGGCATGCCGGCAACGATGATCGATGTTGTGGCTGCCCAGACCGTGGATCAGCTTGGTCAGCAGGTGCAATTCCTCGACGGTGCTGTGCGCCGAGCCCAGGGCACCGATGCTTTGCGCCCCGTGCTCGAGCGAAATCTGCGTGAGGCTGCGCGCAACGTACTCGAGTGCCGCGGTCCACGACACGGTTTTCCATTCACCGCCCTGCTTGATCATCGGCGCGCTCAGGCGTGCCGCGCTGTTCAGCGCTTCGTACGAAAAACGGTCGCGGTCTGCGATCCAGCATTCGTTGACAGCTTCGTTCTCAAGCGGCACCACACGCATGACCTTGTTCGCCTTCACCTGCACGATCAGGTTGGCTCCGGTGCTGTCGTGTGGGCTCACGCTCTTGCGGCGCGACAACTCCCAGGTGC
>JANNKS010000001.1:0-1687 GCA_031396425.1 Rhizobacter sp.
TGTCAATCTCACTCCGGGCTATTCCACCCGGCTGAGCACGGAACAAAGCGCCAGCGTGAACGGCAGACTCGTCGCCGACGCCTACGGGCTGTGGACTGTCAGCCCGACCTTCAAGGTGCGGCTGACGGCGAGCAACCTGGATACGCGCCACTACCTCACCGGCAGTGGCTTCATCGACGCCAACGTGCGCGAGTCTTCGCAGACGGTGGCACCCACTTACGTCAATGTGCAGTTGCGCCTGGAATTCAAACTCTGAAGGCGTGACCCGGTGCGTTCTCGTGTGGCATGGCCTGCAGCCGCCTACTCCACCACCTTGATCAGGTCGCCGGCCTTCGGTTCACCGCCGCCGTAGACGCCGTTGAGCAGGCGCAGCTGCTGCTCGGGCAGATCGGCCAATGGCGACTGCCTGGCGAGCGCCGCCAAACTGCCGCTGCGGTAGGGCACGGTTTTCACCACCCAGGGCCGCGCCGCGTTGCGGTCGGCCGAGCTCAAGGCGCGAAACGTTGCCACCGCCTCGCGCAGCGCCGGCCGGTTGCGCTGCAGGGTCGGCGCGTCTTTCGCGGCGTAGAGCATCAGGTAGTTCTGGTTCGATGGACCGGTCACGACGGTCGCCTCCACGCCCACTTCCTGGCCTTGTTGGGTGCGCCGTGTTCCGATGAAATGCGTCGCTGGCAGACCGCTCAGGGCGGTCGATTCGGTGCGCCCCTGCACCGGTTGCAGCGTGTTGCGAATGATCTCGGCGTGCGTGCCGCCAGCCTTGGCGGGAATGATGTTGACGATCACACCGGCATCGCCCGCCCCGTTGATCACGGCAATGGCAGTCTGTGAGTTTTGAATCTGCCAACCGGCAGGCGCCGTCAACGCGATGCCCAGTGGTTCGTGGTAGAAATTGCGCCCCCGCGTCACGCCTTGCTCGCGGGTCTCGCCGAACGCCATGCCGTTGATGGCTTGCAGATAGCGCGCTCGCCCATCGTCGTGGTACTGGCCCTGGTAGCGGGTGGCGATCTGCCTGATTTCCTGGAGGCGCTGGTCATTGCTCGGATGCGAGGAAAGCCAGCTGGCCTGCGGAGCTGCTGCTCGACCTTTGGCCTTGGCCGCATTTTCGGCGAAACGCTCCTGGTTCTTCAGCACTTCAATCACGTCGACCATGTTCTTCGGGTCGTAGCTGCTGCGTGACAGGTATTCGGCCCCCAGTTGGTCGGCCTGCAACTCCTGCTCACGGCCGTACTTGGCAATCAGCCCGACCGCGACGTTTTGCGCCAGGCCGCCCACCGCCTGGGTGGCGCCGCCGACGCCACCGGCTTCAAGCAGCGCGCCCAGCACGGTGGCCGCAAAGACGCCCAGGCCCGCCGCCTGTTGCTTGGTGGCACGCTGCGCACCGTGGCGCGCGGTGACATGGCCGATCTCGTGGCCGATCACCCCGGCCAGATCGGCCTCGCTTTCCAGGTAGGCCATGATGCCGCGCGTCACGTAGACGTAGCCACCCGGCAGCGCGAAGGCATTGATCTCAGGGCTGTCGAGCAGCGTGAAGTGCCATTCGAGTTCGCTGCGGTGCGATTGTCTGGCCAGGCGCTGCCCAATGTCGTTCACATAGGCCTGCAACTTGGGGTTGTCGTACGCGCCGTATTCCTGCAGCACCAGCGCATGGTTTCGCTTGCCCTCGGCGATTTCGCTTGCTTCGTCCATC
>JANNKS010000011.1:0-3952 GCA_031396425.1 Rhizobacter sp.
CGGAGCTTTTGTACGCCGTGCGACACGAAGATGCGGGCAATGCGCGCGATCTCTTCAAAACTGAGCAAAGAGCTCTGCGGCAGGAAGCTGTACTGCTTGTCGAAAACTTCCTTGGGCATGCAGTAGCTGCAGCGGAAATTACAGCGGTCGGTCACCGAGATGCGCAGGTCGCGCAACGGCCGGCCCAGCCGATCGCCCAACAAACCGGTGGGCGGCGTCAACTGCTGCGGAATTCGCGGCACGGCTGAAGCGTATCGGTGGTCCGCCAGGGGGATGACTTTTTCGGCCATGGCGAGATTGTGCCTGCGCAACCCGTGCGCCTGCACGCGCCGCCGGATGACCCTGGCCGGTGCGTGCTGTCAGCGCGTCAGCAGGGCCGCTTGCCGCGCGGCCACCGCTGGGATGATTGGGGGCATCTGGCCGGCAGACGCCTGCGGCCGACGCGCGCCGGTGAAGCGCTTGTGCCAGTACGCGATGGCCATGTCTTCCACGCGCACCTTCGCTCCGCTGCGCGGAGCGTGAATGAACCGGCCCTCGCCGACGTAGATGCCGACATGCGAGAACTGCCGCCGCTGGGTGTTGAAGAACACCAGGTCGCCGGGCAACAGGTCATCGCGCCCGACTTTCATCAGCGTCCTGGCGCTGGCCTGTTCGTCGGCACTGCGTGGCAGCGGCAGCCCAAGACTGACCTCGAAAATGTGGCGCGTGAAACCGCTGCAATCGAAACCATGGTCCACCGAGGTGCCGCCGCGGCGGTATGGCAGGTCGACGAAATGCAGCGCCATCAGCACCAGTTCGGAGGTGCGTTCCTGCCAGCTTGTCAGGGTTTGCTCGGGGGTGACCGCCGGGCCGTCGACCAGCCCGCGTTGCTGCAAGTAGGTTGCTATCGGGTCGTCGTCGGCAGGCGCTTCCGCAGCCGCCGCGTTCACCAGCAGAAGTCCGGCCAGTGCAAGCGCAAGGCGCAAGCCCGTTCCTTTGAGAAAACGCAAACCTGTCGCAGCGGGGTGCATGACGCGCAGGATAGGCGGCGGCTGGCCATGCCGTCAACTGAAGATGTGTCCATTGGTCGTCCCTTGGCCGAGGCGGCATGGGGCCGTCCATGGGTTGGTCGGCGCGGGCCGACGAGTGCAACGGGCCGACGAGGGCCACGGCGTGCTGCGGGCGAGTGCCGATTGTCGGCACACCGCCTTCGAGTGCATCATGGCGACGGTCAGGGATTTGTAAGCGCACCGCTGCTCAATGGGCGCCGCTTCGTCCCCTCCTTCAGGCCCATCAATCACCCATGCCATGACAACGTCATTCGCCGAATTTCACCGCCGCTCCTTGCAGAATCGCGACGCCTTCTGGGCCGAGCAAGCGCAGCTGATCGAGTGGCACAAGCCGTTCGAGCAGGTGTGCGACTACAGCAAGCCTCCGTTCGCACGCTGGTTCGTGGGTGGTCAGACCAATCTGTGCCACAACGCCCTGGACCGGCACTTGAAGGATCGCGCCGAGCAAAACGCGTTGATCTTCGTCTCCACCGAGACCGACGAAGAACGCGTCTACAGTTTTCGCGAATTGCACGCCGAAGTGCAGCGCATGGCCGCGGTGCTGCTCGAACTCGGCGTGAAGCAGGGCGATCGGGTGCTGATCTACATGCCGATGATCGCCGAGGCGGCATTTGCGATGCTGGCCTGTGCCCGCATCGGCGCGATCCACTCGGTGGTGTTCGGCGGCTTTGCGAGCGGCAGCCTGGCGAGTCGCATCGACGACGCCACGCCGACGTTGATCGTGAGTGCCGACGCAGGCAGCCGATCCGGCAAGGTGGTGGCGTACAAGCCCTTGCTCGATGAGGCGATTCGGCTCGCTCAGCACAAGCCGGGCAAGGTGCTGCTGGTCGACCGGGGCCTGAGCCCGATGCAGCGCACGCCGGGGCGCGACGCCGACTACGCGGCGTTGCGGGAATCACATCTGCACACCCGCGTGCCCTGCGTCTGGCTCGACGCCGAGCACGTGAGCTACACCCTCTATACCAGCGGTACCACCGGCAAACCCAAAGGCGTGCAGCGCGACACGGCCGGCTACGCGGTGGCGCTGGCCGCCAGCATGAAGCACATCTTCTGCGGTCAGCCCGGTGAAACCTACTTCGCCGCCAGCGACATCGGCTGGGTCGTGGGCCACAGCTACATCGTCTACGGGCCTTTGCTGGCCGGCATGGCGACAATTTTCTACGAAGGCCTGCCGACCCGGCCCGACGCAGGCATCTGGTGGCGGCTGGTCGAGAAGTACCAGGTCAGTGTGATGTTCAGCGCGCCGACGGCGATCCGGGTGTTGAAGAAGCAGGATCCGAAGTACCTCGGCCAGTACGACCTGAGTTCGCTGCGCGGCTTGTTTCTGGCCGGTGAACCGCTGGACGAAACCACCGCGAAGTGGATTTCGCAGGCGCTGGGCAAACCGATCATCGACAACTACTGGCAGACCGAAACCGGCTGGCCGATCCTGACGATTGCCAATGGCGTCGAGAAGGCTCCCAGCAAGTTCGGCAGCCCGGGCGTGCCGATGTACGGCTACGACGTCAAGCTCATCGACGAAAACACCGGTGCCGAGTTGACGGGTGCGAATCAGAAGGGCGTGGTGGCCATCGAAGGCCCGCTGCCGCCGGGCTGCATGCAGACGGTCTGGCACGACGATGCGCGCTTCGTCAAGACCTACTGGAACAGCATTCCCGGACGGCTGTTGTACAGCACCTTCGACTGGGGCATCCGTGACGAGGACGGCTACTTTTTCATCCTCGGCCGCACCGACGACGTGATCAACGTTGCCGGCCATCGTCTGGGCACCCGCGAAATCGAAGAGAGTGTTTCCAGCCACCCGGCAGTGGCCGAAGTGGCGGTGGTCGGCGTGGCCGATCAGCTCAAGGGCCAGGTGGCGATGGCGTTTGCGGTGCTGAAAGACGCTTCGCTGTTGTCGGACCCGTCGGCGGCGCTGCGCCTCGAGGGCGAAATCATGAAGACGGTCGACCAGCAACTCGGCGCGGTGGCGCGCCCGGCGCGAGTGCACTTCGTGACCCAACTGCCCAAGACGCGCTCAGGCAAGATGCTGCGCCGCGCCATCGTGGCGGTGTGCGAACAGCGCGATCCGGGCGACCTGACGACGATGGATGACCCGGCAGCCTTGCAGCACATTGCCGACCTGGTGCGCGCGAAGTAGGGCCACTTTCCCGCACGCGCCGAGGCGCGAACCACCGGGTGGGCGCTTTGCGCTCAGCTTGGTACGTGACGCGCGGGGGGTGTCTCCCCCCTTTGGTGGGGCCCCACGAGGGGGTCCTGTTTCACCCGCTTTCCCACCCTCGGCGGGATGGCCCGCCGGCGTCTGGTCCGGAACACTCTCTCCCATCGAAACATCGACCGAGGAGAGACAGATGGCACACATCGAACTCAGGATGGCAAAGATGCTGCAGCGGCTGCTCCACCCGGGCCGCGCCGCGCAGCAACGATTTCTGATGATGAACCTCGCGGAACTCGACCCGTTGCCGCTGGGGCCGGGTTGGTTTGACTCGAGCTGGGAGCTGGAACGCGGACTCGAGGTCAGCGAAGGCGTGCTCATGGAAGCCGCGCTGCAGCGGCGCTTCGAGGATGCGATGCTGGAGGCGGCGCTGGCGCGCCTGCGTTCAGCTGCAGCGCGAGCGGCGAAACACAAACCGGTGGCAGTTCAGCCCGGCACCGAACCCGTCGTGGCCACACCTGGCGTGGTGGACGCGGTCGCCATGCCGCGTCGGGGCGACAACCTGATCGAGTTCGAACTGCCCGATGTGGCCTCGCTTCAGTTGCCGCGCAGCCGCTCGTCCAAAGCCAGGATGGAGCCTGAGGAACTCGAGCTGACGCTGGCGTGAGCCCGAGTCAACGGGTGGGCGGCACGTGACCTCGCTGGGTCTAGCCTTTGTGGCAACGAGGGATGGGCGATCGGGGAGCGT
>JANNKS010000066.1:0-4125 GCA_031396425.1 Rhizobacter sp.
GCCCGGTGGCCACCATCCTGGTGCAGAGCGGCACCCTGCGCAAGGGCGACGTGGTGCTGGCCGGCAGCAGCTTCGGCCGCGTGCGGGCCATGCTGGACGAGGATGGCAAGTCGATCGACAGCGCCGGGCCTTCGCTGCCGGTGGAAATCCAGGGCCTGACCGACGTGCCGCAAGCCGGCGACGAGTTCATGGTGCTGGGCGACGAGCGCCGGGCGCGCGAGATCGCCACCTTCCGCCAGGGCAAGTACCGCGAGGTCAACCTCAACCGCCGCCAGGCCGCCAAGCTCGAGGGCATGTTCGAGAACATGGGCGAGACCGCAGCGCAGACGCTGTCGCTCATCGTCAAGGCCGACGTGCAGGGTTCGCAGGAGGCGCTGGCGCAGTCGCTGGTCAAGCTCAGCACGCCCGAGGTACGGGTGCAGATCGTGCACGCCGCGGTGGGCGGCATCAGCGAGAGCGACATCAACCTGGCAATCGCCTCCAAGGCCGTCATCATCGGCTTCAACACGCGTGCCGATGCGGGTGCGCGCAAGCTCGCCGAGAACAACGGTGTGGACATCCGCTACTACAACATCATCTACGACGCGGTCGACGAGGTGAAGGCGGCCATGACCGGCATGCTGGCACCAGAGCAGCGCGAAGAGGTGATCGGCACCGCGGAAATTCGCACCGTGTTCGCGGCCTCGAAGATCGGCACCGTGGCGGGTTCGATGGTGACGGCGGGCCTGGTGCGGCGTGGCGCGCGGTTCCGCCTGCTGCGCGAGAACGTGGTGGTCTACAGCGGTGAGATCGAATCGGTGCGCCGGCTCAAGGACGACGTGCGCGAAGTGGCCAGCGGGTTCGAGTGCGGCATCAAGCTGAAGAACTACAACGACATCAAGGAAGGCGACACCCTCGAATTCTTCGAGGTCAAGGAAGTCGCGCGAACGCTGTAGGGCGGTTTTGCTCCTTGACTGCAAACCCCGCCGACCGAAAAGTTGGCGGGGTTTGTCTTTCGTGGGGCAACCCCATTGATTCATGAAACACAAACGTTCGATACCCAACCGAAGCTACCGCATCGCTGACCAGATTCAGCGCGACGTGGCGGGGCTGATTCGCGACCTGAAGGACCCGCGCATCGGCATGGTGACCATCCACGCCGTGGAAGTCACGCCCGACTACGCGCATGCGATGGTGTTCTTCTCTCTGCTCGTGGGTGACCCGCAGGAGTGCGAGGCCGGCCTGAACGAAGCGGCGGGGTTCATCCGCAATGGCCTGTTCAAGAAACTTCAGATCCACACCGTGCCGACGCTGCATTTCGTTTTCGATCGCACCACCGAACGCGCAGCGGAGCTGAACCTCTTGATCAACCAGGCGAACGCGACGCGGGCGAAAGACTGAAGGCCATGTTGACCTTGCAACAGCCACTCAGTGCCTGGCCGGCCGCGCCGCCGAGCGGCGCTACGCCGTCATCCGACGAGGCTCTGCCATCCAGGCCGGCGCGGCAGCCGCGTCGCGCCGTGCACGGCGTGCTGCTGCTAGACAAGCCGGTGGGTCTGTCGAGCAACCAGGCTCTGCAAATCGCCAAAAGACTGTTTCGCGCCGACAAGGCCGGCCACACCGGCACGCTCGACCCGCTCGCCAGCGGCCTGCTGCCGCTGTGTTTCGGAGCTGCGACAAAGTTTTCGCAACTCAGCCTGGACGCCGACAAGGCCTACGAAGCGACACTCAAGCTAGGCGTCACGACCAGCACGGCAGACGGTGAAGGCGCGGTGCTGGAAGTGCGTGACGTAGCGGTGAGCCGCACACAGGTCCAGGCCGTCTGCGCCGGCCTGTGCGGCCCGACGCTGCAGACGCCGCCGATGCACTCGGCACTCAAGCACCAGGGCAGGGCGCTTTACGAATACGCGCGGGCCGGCCTTGCGGTCGAGCGGGCACCACGCAGCATCACGCTGCATTCGATCGACTTGCTCGACGGTGCTGCCGACGTCTGGCGCATCGCCGTGCGTTGCAGCAAGGGCACCTACATCCGTGTGCTCGCCGAAGACTTCGGCAAGGCCCTGGGTTGCGGTGCGCATCTGCTCGCGCTGCGCCGCACCGACAGCGGCGGTTTGACGCTGGCGAACAGCTGCACGCTCGAACAGCTCGCTGAACTCGACGAACCGGGCCGCGACGCGCGGCTGCTGCGGGTCGACTCGCTGCTTGGTGAGGTGCCCGTGGTTCGTCTGGCAGCCGCTGAAGCGGCGCGTTTTCTCGGCGGCGTTCGCATCAAGACATCCCTCGCCGACACGCCGCTGCTGCGGGTCTATGGCCCCGAACCGAATGCCTTTTTGGGGGGCGGCCACAGCGTGGCCGGCGAACTGATCAGCACCCGGTTGCTCAGCCCGACCGAGGTGCAAGCTCTGCTCAACGAAAGACCTTCATGACACGCCAGATCCGCAACGTTGCCATCATCGCCCACGTCGACCACGGCAAGACCACGCTGGTTGACCAGCTGCTGCGCCAGAGCGGCACCTTCCGCGCGAACGAAAAGGTGGCCGAGCGCGTGATGGACAGCAATGACCTCGAACGCGAACGCGGCATCACCATCCTGGCAAAGAACTGCGCCGTGGAATGGAAGGGCACGCACATCAACATCGTCGACACGCCAGGCCACGCCGACTTCGGCGGGGAAGTCGAGCGCGTGCTGTCGATGGTCGACAGCGTGCTGTTGCTTGTCGACGCGGTCGAAGGGCCGATGCCGCAAACCCGCTTCGTCACGCGCAAGGCACTGGCGCTCGGCCTGAAACCGATTGTCGTCGTGAACAAGGTCGACCGTCCCGGTGCGCGCACCGACTACGTCATCAATGCCACCTTCGATCTGTTCGACAAGCTGCACGCCACCGAGGCCCAGCTCGATTTTCCGGTCATCTTCGCGTCGGGCCTGAACGGCTGGGCCACCCTCAAACAAGGCGAGCTCGGGACCGACCTGGCGCCGCTCTTCGACGCCATCCTCCAGCACGTCCCGGCGCACGCGGGCAGCCCGGACGACCCATTGCAACTGCAGATCTGCTCGCACGACTATTCGAGCTACGTCGGCCGCATCGGCATCGGCCGGGTCAACCAGGGCACGCTGCGGCCGATGCAGGACGTGGCCGTCTACGAAGGACCCGACAGCACGCCGCGCAAGGCGCGTGTGAACCAGGTGCTCAAGTTCGAAGGCCTGGAGCGCCAGCAGGCGACCGAAGCGTTGCCCGGCGACATCGTGCTGATCAACGGCATCGAGGGCATCGGCATCGGCGTGACGCTGACCGACGTGGAGCGTCCGGTGCCGCTACCGATGCTGCGCATCGACGAGCCGACGCTGACGATGAACTTCTGCGTCAACAACTCACCACTCGCCGGACGTGAAGGCAAGTTCGTCACGAGCCGGCAGATCCGCGACCGGCTCGACCGAGAGTTGCAGTCGAATGTGGCGCTGCGCGTCAACGACACCGACGAAGACGGCATCTTCGAAGTGATGGGACGGGGTGAATTGCACCTGACGATCCTGCTCGAGACGATGCGCCGTGAAGGCTACGAACTCGCGGTGTCGCGGCCGAAGGTGGTGTTCCGCATGGTCGATGGCGAACGTCACGAGCCGATCGAAATGCTCACCGCCGACGTGGAAGACCAGCACCAGGGCGCCGTGATGCAGGCGCTGGGCGAACGCCGCGGTGAACTCGCCAACATGGAACCCGACGGCAATGGCCGCGTGCGCCTGGACTATCGCATTCCGGCGCGCGGCCTGATCGGCTTCCAGAACGAGTTCATGAACATGACCCGCGGCACCGGGCTGATCAGCAACATCTTCGACAGCTACGAGGCCTACAAGGGCGAGATCGAAGGCCGCAAGAACGGCGTGCTGATCAGCCAGGACGACGGCGAAGCGGTGACGTATTCGCTGGGCAAGCTGGACGACCGCGGCCGCATGTTCGTGCGCGCCAACGACCCCGTGTATGAAGGCATGATCGTGGGCATCCACAGCCGCGACAACGACCTGGTCGTCAACGCCACCCGCACCAAACAGCTGACCAACTTCCGCGTCTCGGGCAAGGAAGACGCGATCAAGATCACGCCCCCGATCGAACTCACGCTGGAATATGGCGTCGAGTTCATCGAGGACGA
>JANNKS010000094.1:0-13532 GCA_031396425.1 Rhizobacter sp.
GAAACCGTCAAGGACCATGTCGCCGCGGTGTTGCGGGCGCTGGGCGTGACGAGCCGCACCCAGGCGGTGCTGGCAGTGGGTGAGATGACCAAGCACGGCGGGCTGGCGGATTTCCGCGCCACCGGCCGCTGAAGTCGAACCGGGCAGCACCGCGGCGGTTCGGGATGCGGCATGCTGGTCTGAACCATCGGCGCGACGGCCTGCGGCGGGCCCGATCCGGGTGCTGACATGGATGCCGCAGTGGCGCCGGACCTGACCCTCTCGGCGCTGCCCGACGAAGTGCAGGCCGCATACGACTACCTGCCCGCGACGCTGGCCGGCAATGCCGCCGGGGCGGGCGTCGTCGCCTGGTTGTTCTGGGCTTCGCCTGCACCGCTTGCGTTGTGGGGATGGTTGGCGTGTTTTGCCGGTGTCTGGCTCGCGCGCCTCGGCTTGGGATGGTGGTTCGCAAGCTCGCAACCGAAGACGCTGGTGCAGTGGGCAAGGTGGCGTGCCCGCGCGAACAGCGCAACGCTGGTGTCGGGCCTGATCTGGGGTCTGGCCGGCGCGCTGTTCTACCAGCGCAGTGAAAGCATTCAGCAGACCGGGCTGATCCTGATCGTCTACACCTTCTGCGTCGCGGCGATGCCGTTGCTGGCCACGCAGCCACGCCTGTACATCAGCTATCTGGCATTGGCCGCGATGCCTTTGATCGTGAGCATCGCCGGCGTGGGCGACAGCTACAGCCTGCAGCTTGCCGGCTTGCTGGGCCTGATCGTGTCGCTCACCGCCGTGTTGGGCGGCAACTACCGGCAGGCGTTGACGCGCGTCATCGAGTTGAAACTGCAGACCAGCGAACTGCTGGTTCAATTGCGCGCCGAAAAACAGCTTGCCGACGCGGCGCGGCGCGAGGCAGAAATTGCCAACCGCGCGAAAACCCAATTCTTCGCCGCGGCCAGCCACGACCTGCGCCAGCCGCTGCATGCGATGGGACTGTTTGCCGAGGCGCTGCGCCAGCGCACCCGCGACAGCGAGGTGGCGCCGCTGGTGAACAGCATCAACGAATCGGTCGATGCGCTCGACGGGCTGTTTTCCGAACTGCTGGACGTGACGCGCATCGACAGCGGCGGGGTGGAGGTGCACAGCCGTGCCTTCGAAATGGGCGATCTGCTGCGCAAGCTGCGTCTGCACTTCGAACCGATGGCGTTCGAAAAGGGCCTGTCGCTGCGCTTGCGCGGCGCCGCCCATGTGGTGCACGCCGATCCGGTGCTGGTGGAGCGCATTGCGCGCAACCTGGTGTCGAATGCAATTCGCTACACCGAAGACGGCACCGTGCTGGTGGGCTGCCGGCGCCGCGCCGGCAAGGTGCTGCTGCAGGTCTGGGACAGCGGCGCGGGCATCACATCAGAGCAGCAGACGCGCATCTTCGAAGAGTTCTATCAGGTGCCGCTGGCCAACGCCGCGACCGCGGGGCAGCGCAAGGGCCTGGGGCTGGGCCTGGCGATCGTGCGGCGACTTGCCGCTTTGATGGCGGCACCGCTGATCGTGCGATCCTGGCCCGGCCGCGGCTCGGTGTTCAGCCTGGAGTTGCCGGCGGCGCTCAGCGCTGCGGACGCGGCGAGCATCGAAACGGCGGCACCGTCACTCGGCCTGACGCTGCAGGGTCGCCGCATCGTCGTGGTGGAAGATGAGCCCGCCGTGCGTGCCGGCCTCGAAGCCTTGCTGGTGGGCTGGGGCGCGCAACTGCGGGCCTTCGACAGCGTCACCGCGTGCACGGCATGGGCCGCGATGTGCCCGCCTGCCGAACCGGCGCCCGACCTTCTGATCGTCGACTTCCGTCTCGAAGACGGGCACAACGGGATCGAAGCGCTGCAGGCCCTGAGGGCCCGATTCGGTGCGCAAATGCCTGCGATCATGATCACCGGCAGCGCGTTGAGCAACGTCGAGGTCGACGCGCAGGCGCTCAACTTTCATGTGCTCATCAAACCTGTGCTGCCGACCAAGTTGCGCGCCATGATCTCGTTCAAGCTCGCGGGCCGGGCGGCCGCCGGCGGGTCCGATGCCGACCCGCTTCAGAAGTAGAGGTTCATCAGCAGGCCGACATGGTTGCCGCTGATGCTCTGCCCGGTGGTTGATTCCTTGAGCTTTTCGCTCACGCCACGCAGCTTGACGCCGATCAGCGAGGTGAAGCGGTATTCGGCCTCGAGCACCAGGCCGACGGTGGAGTCGAAATCCGCGTCGTTGCCGGCCGCCGCACCGCTGCTGCGCAGCTTGGGGCTGTTGACGAATTGCGCGCCCGCGCCGAAGCGAACCTTGTCGTTCAACGGAACGACGGCCAGCACATCGACGGGATAGCGGCTGAACCGGACCCTGCCGTTGTTCGCGTTCGTGTCGTCGATGTGGTAGCCCACCGTGGCCTGCAGCGACACCAGTTCACCGATGCGGGTTTCGCCACCGGCGTACAACATCACCAGCCCGCCGGCGCGAATCTTCTGCGTATTTCCGTTCGTGTACTGCACCGTCGCGAGCGTGTCGCCGCCACCCGTCAGGCCGAGGCCGAGCACGAACTTGAACGGCCGTTCGCTGCCCTGCGCGTGCGCGGCGACAGAGGCAGTGAGTGCGATCGCGGCTGCAGCGACGAGTCGTTTCATGGCTTTCCTTGGGCGATTGAAGAAGGTGGCACCAGTTTAGCGGCGCCCGCACTCGTGGCGTCAGGACGGCGCGTACGCTAGCCGCACGTAAATCGGTGCAAAAGCCTCGGCCTGGGTCACTTCGAGAAGGCGTTCGCGCGCCAGCTCGAGCATCGCGATGAAGGTGACCACCATCACCTGCGGACCGCGCTTCACGTCGAACAGGTCTTCGAACAGCGCGAAGCGCCGCCCCTGCAGCGCGCGCAGCACAATGCTCATGTGCTCGCGCACGCTGAGCTGCTCGCGCGTGATGGTGTGGTGCTGGCTCAGTTTGGCGCGGCTCAGGATGTCGGCCCAGGCGGCGCGCAGATCGTTCGCGTCGACGTCGGGCAAGCGCGGCTCGATCGACTGGTCGATCGTGACCTGGGCACGCAAGAAATCGCGCCCGAGCAGCGGCAGCGCATCGAGCTGGGCGGCGGCCAGTTTCATCTGTTCGTATTCGATCAGGCGGCGCACCAGCTCGGCGCGCGGGTCTTCGGGTTCGGCGCCGTCGTGCGATTTCTTGGGCGGCAGCAGCTTGCGCGACTTGATCTCGATCAGCATCGCCGCCATCAGCAGGTATTCGCTCGCCAGTTCGAGGTTGTGCTTGCGGATCTGATCGACATAAGCCAGGTACTGGCGCGTCACGTCGGCCAGCGGAATGTCGAGGATGTTGAAATTCTGACGCCGGATCAGGTACAGCAGCAGGTCCAGCGGGCCCTCGAACGCCTCGAGGAAGACCTCCAGCGCGTCGGGCGGGATGTACAGGTCGGTGGGCAGCGTGAACAGCGGTTCGCCGTACAGGCGCGCCACTGCGACGCCGTCCACCACCGCCGGCACGGCTTCGGGCGGGGCGGCCCATTCGGACGCCGGCGGCGCCTGCGCTACATCACTCAAGGGACCTCGGCGCCGGTGCGCTATCTGGTCTGGTAGACGTAGGGTTGTTGAGGCACCCGCGCGTCGCTGTAGGCGGCCTGTTCGTCGCCGTCGATGCGTTTGTCCCACAACAAGGCGCGGCCTTCGCGCTGTTCTTTCTCGAGCGTGGGCTTGCGCGCCTTGAGCTGCTCGATGAAGGCGGTGGTGTCCGACTTGTAGTGTTTCCAGAACAGGGGCATGGGATCTCGATGAAGTCTGCCGCGCAGATTTTACCGGCCTGTATTCGGCGGCCTGCTTTGACGGGCAGGTGGGTGCCGCTTCATTGCCGCTCGGGCGATCAGCCGGGTGTCTGGATGCGGCCGCTCAGCGCGTCCCAGATCGGCGTCAGGCGGGTCGGCAGGGCGGGCAGGCCACCCAGGTCGACATGGCTCTCGGACGGGCTGTGGAAATCGCTGCCGCGCGAAGCGAGCAGCTTGAATTCGAGCGCCGTCTCGGCGTAACGAACGGCGTCGGCAGCGCTGTGGCTGCCCGTCACGACCTCGACGCCGCGCCCGCCGTGGGCGATGAACTCGGTGAACAGTGCGTATTCTTCGTTGGCGCTGAACCTGTAGCGGGCCGGGTGGGCGATCACGGCCAGGCCGCCCGCATCGCTGATCCAGGTGACGGCTTCGCGCAGCGTTGCCCAGCGATGCGGCACGTAGCCGGGTTTGCCCTCCACCAGGTACTTGCGGAACACCTCATGGGTGTCGTGGCAGATGCCGGTGGCCACAAGATGGCGCGCAAAGTGGGTGCGCGACATCAGGTCGGGGTTGCTGACGAAACTGAGCGCACCTTCGTAGGCGTCAGGGATGCCGACCTTCGCCAGGCCGTCGGACATCTCCATGGCACGCTGTTTGCGCCCATCGCGGGTGGCCGCGAGGCCGGCGCGCAACGCGGCGTTGTCCGCATCGAAGCCCAGCCCGACGATGTGCACCGTGGTGCCGGCAAAAGTGACGGAGATCTCGGTGCCGGTGAGGTAAGGCAAGCCGATATTGAACGCCGCCTCGCGGGCGCGCTGCTGCCCACCGATTTCATCATGGTCGGTCAGGGCCCAGAGGTCCACTCCATTGGCCTTGGCACGCGCCGCCAGAACCTCTGGCGTCAGCGTGCCGTCGGAGACGTCGGAGTGGCAATGCAGATCTGCGTTCATTCAGGCGGAGTCACGAAACAGCCTCGGATTCTAGGGTTTGCACCATCCCCCCGGTGACCATGGCCTTAGATCGGCGGCTTGCCGAACCAACAAGTCACACCGCTATTGCACACTCGCGCGTGCGGCGGCGGCGCGGCTGGGTTCTCAAGTGGCGACGCGCAGGATTCGGCCGTTTGAACTGTCGGTGAGCACGTAGAGTGCACCGTCGGGGCCCTGGCGGACGTCGCGAATTCGCTCGAGCAAAGTCTGGAAAAGCGGTTCGCGGGCCACCACGGTGTCACCTTTCAACGTCAAGCGCCACAGCGCGCGCCCCCCCAGCGCACCAATGAACAGGTTGCCCTTCCATTGCGGAATCAGGTCGGCGGTGTAGAAGCACATTCCGCTCGGTGCGATCGAGCGCGGCACCCAGGTGGTGAGCGGCTCCACGTACTCTGGCGCGTGGCGTCCATTGCCGATCTGGCATTCGCCGCCCACCGGGTCGCCGTAGTTGCAGCCGTAACTGCGCAGTGGCCAGCCATGGTTGTTCGCGGCGCGCGCGATGTTGAGTTCGTCACCGCCCTGGGGGCCGTGCTCCACCAGCCACAGTTCACCCGTGAGTGGGTGCAACGCAGCCCCTTGCGGATTGCGGTGGCCGTAACTCCAGATCTCCGCGAGCGCATGGGCGCCCAAGGGCGGGTTGCCCGGCGCCGCCGTGCCGTTGCGCTGAATGCGAACCACTTTGCCCAGGTGGTTCGACAGGTCCTGCGCCGGGCTCTTCAACTGCCGCTCGCCCAAGGTGACAAAGAGGGTCTTGTCGGGTCGAAACACCAGCCGGGCGCCGAAGTGGCCAGAGCCGCTGACCTTCGGCCATTGGCGGAAGATCACCTCGACATCGCGCAGTCCGTTGCCGACCAATCGGCCCCGTGCGACCGCGGTGCCGGCCTTGCCCGCATCGGCTCCCGACCCCGGTTCGGCATAAGCCCAGTACACCCAGGGCTCACGTTCGAAATCGGGGTCGAGCGCCACATCGAGCAGACCGCCCTGGCCGCTTGCTGCAACGGCCGCAACGCCCTGCAAGGGCGCACCGACGGAGCCGCCGGTCGCGGAGACGATACGCATCGCGCCGCCCTTCTGGCTGACCAGGAATCGGCCATCCGGGAGAAACGCCATCGCCCAGGGCGCATCGAGCCCGCTGGCGAAGGTACGCACGCTCGGTGCAGCCCCAGTGTTCGCCGATGCGTTGCGCTGCGCACCTGCGAGGCCTGTCCCGATGGACAGGTGGGCCAGACCGACAAGCAGAGCACGGCGTCGAGTAGAGTTCATCATTGTTCTGAGCATGCTGGCGGATTCTGTTGAGTCGGTGGGCAGGGAATGGCGGCAAGGCCTTGAAGCCATGTCGATCACTTTGCACCTTTGGCCCGCGGATGGGGCGAAGTATTGCCGGAAACCGGGGCTTTGCCGGCCCCATCGGCAGGCGGTCCGAAGCAAGTTCAGGCAAGCTGCCCCTCTGGCCTGAAGCGCGGGTTGCTGGCGACCGGCGTGCGCGCGTCCAGTTGCCCGGAATGTGCGGTTTGCCAGGTTTGGTATCCCAGGGATGTTGACAAATTGACACACACGCTAGCGTTCACTGAAACCACTCGGCGCCGCTGGAGCGATCGCTGAAAGTCGTCTTCATGCATTTGCCATTCCCCTTCGTTCAAGCTCGAGCCAGGTCTGCCTTTGCAGGGCCCGCTGGCCTGCGACACCGCCGCTCGCGCGAGCGGCGTTTCGCCCGGCTCGTCGCTCGATGAGTTCGGTGGCCTTTTCGGCCGGTGGCCACCCCCGCCTGGGCTCGCGCCTGGTGCGGGCGGCCCTGATGGCGGCCGGTGTGGCATTGCTGGTTGCGGCACTGGCAGTGAATGCCTTCGCCTATTTCACGTTGCGCGCGGGCCTGGTTGAATCAACGATCGTCGAAACCCGGCTGGCCGCCGATCAGATGGGTGCTGTGCTCGCTGCCGGCGACCGCGACGCCGCCCATCGGGCGCTTGCCTCGCTGCGGGCGTCGCCGATGCTGATCAGTGCGACTCTGCTCGACCGGTCCGGGCAGCCGATTGCCAGCCACATGACCTCACAGCCTGCCGCGCCTGCGGGCGCGACGGGTGCGACCGGGGCGCCCCTTTCCGGGGTTGAATTTGCAGGGTCGCAGTTGCGCGTCGCCGAGTCGGTTCGGCATGACGGCCTCGAGGTTGGACGGATCGTCCTTGTCACGAGCCTGAAGGACCTGCACCGACGCGTCGCCACATTCGTCGGCATCAGCATTGCGGTGGGATTGGCGGCGCTGGGTCTGGCCTACCTGCTGGTGACACGCATCCGCCGCGAAATGGATGCGTCGGAGGAGCAGCTTGATGAGTTGGCCTATGTCGATCCGGTGACCCGCCTGCCGAACCGGCACGCGGCGAATGCGCAGATCAAGCGCATGATCGATCGCGTCGGCAAGGGCAGCGAAGGCTTTGCGCTGATGCTGCTCGACCTCGACAACTTCAAGATCGTCAACGACACGCTGGGCCACCCGATCGGCGACGAACTGCTCAAGGCTCTGGCCGTGCGCCTGACGGAGCAGCTGCCGCGCGGCGACATGACGTTCCGCTACGGTGGCGACGAGTTCCTGATTCTTTCTGAAGGCTACCGTGCACCCGAGCATCTTCGATTGCTCGGCCAGTTTGCGTTGTTGACGCTGGACATGCCGCTGACGGTGGGGCCGCACGAGCTGCAGGTGCGCGGCTGTGTAGGCGTGGCGCAATTCCCGCGCGACGCCAGCGACGCCTCCAGCCTGGTGCGTGCCGCCGACACGGCGATGTACCGCGCCAAGAGTCTTGGCAAGAACACCTGTGCGGTGTTCGAGGCCGACATGGACCACACCGCCAAGCGCCGCCTGCGCATCGACGGTGAATTGCGTCGTGCGGTGGCGCGTGATGAACTGCACCTGCAGTACCAGCCCATCGTCGACCTGATCAGCGGCCGCATGGTGGGCGTTGAGGCGCTGGTGCGCTGGTTGCACCCCGACCTGGGCATGATCGCGCCGGCCGAATTCATTCCGGTCGCCGAAGACAGCGGCTTGATCGCAGACATCGGCCAGTGGGTGCTGCACGCGGCGTGTGCGCAGATGCATCAGTGGCATTCGGCGGGCCATGTCGGCCTGTATGTGGCCGTCAACGTGTCGGACCGCCAGGTCAAGCGCGGGCTGGTGCGTCAGGTCGACGAAGCGCTCGCCCTGTCGGGCCTTGAACCGCGCTGCATTGAACTCGAAATCACCGAACAATCGCTGGTGGACAACATCGAAGCGAGCATTGCACAGTTGTCACTGCTCAAGGAGCGCGGCGTCAAGCTGGCGATCGACGATTTCGGCACTGGCTTCACGTCGCTGTCGTACGTCAAGCGCCTGCCGATCGACAAGCTCAAGATCGACATGACCTTCGTGAAGGACCTGCCCAACAGTCCCGATGACGCCGCGATCGCGATGACGATCGTCTCGCTGGCGCAGGGGCTGAACCTGAAGGTGGTGGGTGAAGGGGTGCAAACCCAGGCACAACACGACTTCCTGCGCGACCTGGGCTGCCATTTCGCGCAGGGCTACCTGTACAGCCGTCCCGTCACCGCGGACCGCATGACGCGCTTTCTCGCCCAGCGCCTGGCGGACGCTGAAGAAGACAACCACTGGCCGAACGTGTCGTCGGCCCTGTCGCCGCTCACGATTCACTGAGCCCGATTCGCTGTGCGCGATTCACTGAATCCAGTTCATCCGGCCGCGATTCGCGGCGCGTGATTCATCGAGTCGGCGCCGCCACCCCGATGCCCTGCACGACCATCTGCACGCGCTCTCGGCCGTTGTATTCATCCAGATTGAGCCGATAGGCGAGCCGCACGCGCGCGGGCACCGGCTCGATGCGGCCGAACCAGATCGCGTCACGCACCACGCCGGCGTGCCGAATGCTCAGTTTGAGGTGCCGTTCGCCGACGATGCGTTGTGACAGCACTTCGACCTCGTCGCAAAACAGCGGTGGCTCGAACGCCGCGCCCCACACCTGCGCGTCGAGCGAGCGAACGGTTTCGGCGTTGAAGTATTCCGTCGCCAGCGCACCATCGGTCAGCAGCGTGCGCGACAGGGTGGCCGCGTCGAGCCACTCGTTTGCGACGCGCTGCAAGCCAGTGTCGAAGGTGCCAAGTTGGGCTTCCTCGAGCGTGCAGCCTGCCGCCATCGCGTGCCCGCCGAAACGTTTCAGGACACCGGGGTGTCGTTTTGCGACCAGATCGAGCGCATCGCGCAAGTGAAAGCCCGGAATCGAGCGGCCCGAGCCCTTCAGCAGCCCGTCCTGGCCACGCGCGAACACGAACGTCGGCCGGTGCACCAGGTCTTTCAGGCGCGACGCGACGATGCCGACCACGCCTTCATGAAAATCGGCATGGAACAGCGCCAGTGCACTCGGCGGGTCGCCGCGCGGCATCAGGGCCTCGAGCAACGCCTCGGCGGCTTCGCGCATGCCGCCTTCGAGTTCCCGGCGATCGCGGTTGATGCCGTCCAACGCCTTGGCCAGTTCAGCGGCGCGGGCGGCGTCGTCGGTGAGCAGGCACTCGATGCCCAGCGTCATGTCGGACAGGCGGCCGGCTGCGTTGATGCGGGGCCCCAGCGCAAAGCCGAAATCGTTCGCGCTGGCGCGGGTGGGGTCGCGGCCTGCCGCGCTGAACAGGGCGGCAACGCCGCGTTGCATCTGGCCGGCGCGAATGCGTTTGAGACCCTGCGCAACCAGGCGCCGGTTGTTCGCGTCGAGCTTAACCACGTCGGCCACGGTGCCCAGGGCGACCAGGTCAAGCAGGCTGTCCAGGCGCGGCTGGTTCTGCGCGTTGAACACGCCGCGCTCGCGCAGCACGCTGCGCAATACCAGCAGCACATAGAACATCACGCCGACGCCGGCCAGGTTCTTGCTGGAAAACTCGCAGCCGGGCTGGTTCGGGTTGACGATCACGTCGGCCGACGGCAAGACCACTTCACCGTCCACCAACGCTGGCAGGTGGTGATCGGTCACGACCACGCCGAGGCCCGCACCACGGGCATGCGCCACGCCCTCCAGGCTGGCGATGCCGTTGTCCACCGTGATCAACACCTCGGCGCCGCGGGCCAGCGCGATGTCGACGATTGCCGGTGTGAGGCCGTAGCCGTGCACGGCGCGGTCCGGCACCACGTAGCACAGCGTGGCCGGAGCGGCCCCGAGCAACGCCAGCCCGCGCAGCGCGACGGCGCAGGCGGTGGCGCCGTCGCAGTCATAGTCGGCCACCACACAAAGTTTCCTGCGCGCCGCAATCGCGTCGGCGAGAAAGTTGCCGGCGGCCAGGGCGCCGCGCAAATCGGTTGGTGGCAGCAGCCGCGCCAACGCATCATCGAGATCGTCGCTGTGGCGCAAACCGCGGCCGGCAAACAGGCGTGCCAGCAACGGGTGCACGCCCGCCTGCTCGAGCGCCCAGACGACCCGGGGGGGTGCGTCGCGCAGCGCCAGCACCGGGTCGCGGCTCTTGGTCAGCGGCACGATAGGGCTGCTCACAGTGCTTCCAGAATGGAGGGCACGGACGGCGCCTGCCAACGCCGGGCGACGCTGCGCAGCAAAGAACGCGGTTGCGTCTCGAAGCACTGTGCTGCGCGGTCGCCGCACAAGGTCAGCGAGACCGGCTCGCCACCCTCGTGACGGCGCAGCAGTTCCTCGAGCGGCCCGGCATCGAGCCGGCGCCAGGCGTCCGCCCAACCAGCCCAGTCCATCACCAGCAGCGGTGCGCGCAGCGCATCAAGCCGCTCGACGATGGTGCCGCAGACGTCCCGGTGCACACCGCACCCGCTGAACCAGATTGAATTGATCGTGGGCACGCCGCGCGCTTCTCGCGCGTCATTCAAGGGGTGCGTGTAGAGGGCCAGTTGAACTTCGCTCTGGAGTCGGCGCATGACACGACCTTGATCGGTCTTGGGTGACCAGGCGTCGATGCTGCGGCCAATCACCCGGTCCAGCGAAGCACAGGGCAGGCCGTCCAGCGTCGGGTGCGCGGCGTACCAGCGCAGCGGGGCGCCCCAGGCCAGCATGAAGCCTTCGCTTTCGAACAGCGGCCGCACGGCGTCGAACAGCGCGCGTGATTCAGTGGCGTCCAGCAGCAGCGTGTCGGGGTCGGCCATGGTGACATGGTCGCGGCCGGCGAGCCAATGGGCCGGTGTCAGCAGGCACCAGGCAGCGTGGCCCACGGCCACCCCATCGGCCGCCGCAGCGCTGGCGGCGAAGGGCAGTGCGCCATCGATCAGCGGCCAGCCCCAGGCCTTGGCCAGTGCACGTTCGTGCGGCGGCGACAGAGTCGATTCGTCTGCTTCGTCGCGCCAGGTGGGTGACAGTTGCCGCAACAACCGGGTCAATGTCGGCAATGCCAGGTCGCGCAGCACGTGGGCTGCAACTTCCGAGCTGGCCGATGCGAACGGAATCAGAACGTGCATGACGCTGATTATCGAACCGGGTGTTCTAGGCGCCCTCCTGTAGAGTCCAGTCCCCATGAACCTGCCGTATGAACTTCAAGTGGGCTGGCGTTACACCCGTGCGGGCCGGGCCGGCCGACGCAACGGCTTCATTTCGTTCATCTCGGGCGTGTCAATGCTGGGCATTGCACTTGGGGTGGCGGCACTCATCATCGTGTTGTCGGTGATGAATGGTTTCCAGAAGGAAGTGACCGACCGCATGCTGTCGGTGATTGCGCATGTGGAAGTCTTCGAGTCACAGGGCAACGCGCTGGCCGATTGGCGCCAGACCGCCGAGCAGGCGCGCCGCTCGCCCCAGGTGATCGGCGCGGCGCCGTTCATCGCTTCGCAGGCCTTGATCGCGCGCGGCGACGACATGCGCGGTGCGCTGGTGCGCGGCATTTCGCCCCGCGAGGAAGCGACCGTCACCGACCTGGCCGCGCGCCTCAAGGACACCACGCTGGCGCAGCTTGTGCCCGGCGGGTGGGGCATCGTGCTGGGGGTGGAGCTGGCGCGCAATCTGGGCGTGCGGGTCGGCGACAAGGTGACGATCGCCGCGCCCGGCGGGCAGGTCACGCCGGCCGGCCTGATTCCCCGTTTCAAGCAGCTGACCGTGGTGGGTACCTTCGACGCCGGACACTACGAATACGACAGCGGCCTGGCCTTGATTCACCTCGACGACGCGGCCAAGCTGTTCCGCCTCGAAGGGCCCAGCGGCGTGCAGTTGCGCCTGAAAGACCTGCACCAGGCGCGCGACGTGGCGATGCAGCTGGCGCTGCAGATCGGCCCCGGCGTCACGGTGCGCGACTGGACGCGAACGAACCGCAACTGGTTCAGCGCGGTACAGCTTGAAAAGCGCCTGATGTTCATCATCCTGACCCTGATCGTCGCGGTCGCCGCGTTCAACCTGGTTTCGACGCTGGTGATGACCGTCACCGACAAGAACGCCGACATCGCGATCCTGCGCACCCTGGGCGCAAGCCCGCGCTCCGTGATGGGCATCTTCATGGTGCAAGGGGCCGCCGCCGGGGTGATCGGCACACTCAGTGGGGTCTTGCTCGGCCTGCTGATCGCATTCAACGTCGACGTGATCGTGCCGGCGATCGAACGGCTGTTGAGCGTGGCGTTTCTGCCACCCAGCGTGTACCTGATCAGCCGCATGCCAAGCGAGCCGCGCGCCGACGACATCGTTCCGATCGTTGCCATCTCGCTGATTCTGTCGTTCGTCGCGACGCTCTACCCGAGCTGGCGCGCCAGCCGGGTTCAGCCCGCCGACGCCCTGCGCCATGAGTGAGGCGGTGATCCGGGCCAGCGGCCTGCACAAACGATTCATCGAACGCAGCGGCGAAACCCCGCTGGATGTGCACGTGCTGCAGGGCGTGGACCTGCAGGTCGAGCGCGGCGAGGCGGTGGCGATCGTCGGCTCCTCCGGTTCCGGCAAGAGCACGTTGTTGCACGTGATGGGCGGGCTGGAGTCACCCAGCGAAGGCGCCGTGCTGCTGGGCGAACGCGACTTTGCGAGCATGACGCCGGCACAGCAGGGCGACTGGCGCAACCGCCACCTGGGCTTCGTCTATCAGTTCCACCACCTGCTGCCCGAGTTCAGCGCGCTTGACAACGTCGCGATGCCGCTGCGCATTCGCCGTGAAGACATGACCGGCGCCCGCAAGCGTGCCAATGATGTGCTCGTTCAGGTGGGCCTGGGCGAACGCGTGATGCATCGACCGGCGCAACTTTCGGGCGGTGAGCGCCAGCGCGTTGCAATTGCGCGCGCGCTCGTGACCCAACCCGACTGCGTGCTGGCCGACGAACCCACGGGCAACCTGGACCGCGAAACCGCCGATCAGGTTTTCGCGCTGTTGTTCGCCATCGTGAGGCGTCAGCAGATGGCCTTTGTGCTGGTCACGCATGACCCGGTGCTGGCAGCGCGCTGCGACCGGGTCCTGCATCTGCAGCACGGCCGGCTGGTGGGGTGAACGCGCACCGGTGCCTTGCTCGCAGCCTCCCCCTATACTCGTTTGATGACTCGCGGTGAGGCATCGGCAGGCAGCGAATGCACCGGTTCGACCGAGTGCCGTTCGACCGTCCCCATGAGGTGACATGAACATGGCGGCATGGCTTGACCACTTCGCGCGCCGCTGCGTGATTGTGCTGGCCGGTGTGCTCGGCTTTGCCGCAGGCGCGCAGGCCGTGAGCGTTCGCATCGCCAGTGCGTTCGACCCGCAGACCATGGACCCGCACGCGCTGGCGCTGCTGTACCACTCACGGGTGGCGTTCCAGGTCTACGACTCATTGCTCAACCGCGACGAACACTACCGGCTCG